>JAYUJV010000659.1:0-13446 GCA_043764975.1 Saprospirales bacterium | reverse complement strand
GACATAATATTTTTAGGAATCTGAATCGGTAACGTTACCGTATTGCCACCGCTAATAGAAAGAGCCGTACCGTTTAAACTCAAATTTTGAATTTCATTCGTAGCACTCGTATCTTTCGCATTGATCACATTGCTATTCGTAAAATTTATACCTTTTCCTGCCAAATACGTTTTACCTACACCGCCATCACTCAGTACCGCTGCGTTCCCATTCGGGTCTATAAAATACTTCTTACCGTCCGCGCTCGATGTAAATATTACATTCAAATTGACCGTATTACCAGTTTGCGAGGGTAAATAATTGAGCGCAGTCGTGGCTACAAAAGGTGCAAAATATTTTTGTGCATCGCCAAACGTCATCACACGCCAAATATCATTTTCAGCGATAATCAATTTATCTAACTTATTCGGCACAACCTTTTGCGGCACTTGTGCCAACGGCTTACCCGAAATCGTCACAGGAATATTCACAACATTCTGCGAAAAAGCTGAGACAAAACACAGCATAAAAACCAAAATCAAATATTTTTTCATGTTTGTTTGTTTGTATGTGCGTACCTTCACGGTCGCCCAATGTTTAAAATGCGATAGGAGTTTCGCCATTATCATCAATCAAATAATCTCCATGTTCATCAATCAAAACCGATTCATAACCATCATCTAAACCCTCCGTAACTGGTATATAACCAGCGTATGAATCCAATACATACACATCAATTTTTGCCTTTCCGATGCGCAAAGGCGCGCTCAAATCAAACAAACCATCCTCATTAAGGATAGTCGGATTGTCTTTTAGCAACCACGCCACACCTTCTATATCGCCATAATGTTGTAAAGCGACATCAAAAATGCTTTGCTGCGAATTGGCCTGATAAGTATTTTTCATATCAAAGTCCCCTTTGGGGATTTAGGGGATTAAAAATCCAGTATAATATTCTGTTCCACAATCCGAACATTTTTGAGCCGATAACCATCTGCTTCCAATTGCTGTTGTATCTCACGTCGTAGCGAGCCGTCCAATATACCATTTATCAAACGTTCTTTTCCAACGCCTGTCAATGGGTACTGCTTCAAGTTCCCTTTATGAAAGTCAATCAGCAAACGTATGTTTTGTGCATCGCTGTTGTCAATAACAAAATCGCCGTTGGCCATCAGCAGCTCGTAGTTTGGCCCAAGCAAAATATCATTCATCTTAACCTACTTTTACAGCATAACCAATCTCAATCACAATATTGCGACCGACACCCACAGGCACGATTTCGACTTGTATGTAAAGCGTAGAGGTCTGCAACACATTTTGATTAGGATTTACCGATACCTTAAATCCGCTCACTTCGCCAGCCGACAACATCAAGTTCAAAGCGTTTTCACAAAAGCCTTCAAACTCCAGTATCGTCCCCGAACTCAAGCGACCAGTTGTAGGATTCACATACAAAGGCGAGTTAAGATAAGGCAAAGTTACCTTACGCAAAAGCCTTTTCGCTTTACCCATCACACGATTTCGCTCTATCGCATTGAAATCACTATCAGGGTCGTTTGCCAAAAAACTATCATTCAGATAAGAACCTGCTATGCCAACGTGTTTTCTCAACACCAAATACTTTTTAGTATTCAATTGGTCAAGTACAGCATTCGTAGGATTATTCGTACCGTCAGCCAATCGGATTATTTCCAACTCATAGTTGTTTGAAAGATTGAAATTTTTAACCCCTGCAATACTCTCATGTACTTTTGCTTTCCCACACAAGCCCAATACTGCACCAACACAAGGAATATATGCCTTTGCTAAACTCGTAGCATAAGCCTTCCCCAATCCTCCACCGTCGCCACTAATCACTACTGCAACATTTGGCGTATTGTTCAAACCCATATCCGTAGTGGCAGCAAGGTTCAATGTTGCACCGTCATATCCAGCTATAAACTGTACATGATAGCTATGGTTGGCAGCGAGCGCAGTTGCAGCTGCTTGATAGACCGTACTCAATTGCGTAAATGCCGTAAAGAATACACCTGCTTGTCGGATACTCCCATTGGCATAAGCCATGAAATCGTCAGCGATATTGACCACATTAAAGCCAAGCCAAAGCGTAGCTTCGGGAGCTTGTCTAAAATACTCTTTCGCATGATAGTGAACGATGCCATACGTGGCATTACCATTCAAAATACCATCAGCTTCTATTTGCTTTAAACTCACATAAGCCTTCATAGTTTTTGAACCAAAAGACACAGGCGCAGCAATCGAAAATAGCAATGCCGAAATATTGTCTTCGCCAGCCGTAAGCGTACCGATACCGCCAGTCAGCGTATTAAATCTTACATCATTTAGTGGCATCTTGAGTGTCCGCTGTTTTATTTGATGCCGTCGTCTTTGGGTTGTCAATAAACTCTACTGTCAGTCCTTGCAACTTTGCTTCACGCTCCGCTTCCGCTTGGAACTCAGACAAATAGAGTTTATCGCCCACCTTCAGTACTAACCTAACATCAGGGTATTGTTTGAAAAAAGTTTTTTCCATCTTGCTATTTCCTTTCGGAGTTTTTTACGCTTCTACCAAAGCTACGACACCAGTTTGGTCGTCATACCATTTCTTGCCACCTGCGCGAGCCAAGGCACTAAATCCGTCACCATACAAAAATGGATTTTGGTTGCTCTCAAATACCTTCACTGCACCCAAGGCTCTACGTACATACTCAGGAGACCATGCCAAAATCGCAGCGTTCGCAGTTGCCAATGCCGCAGCACCAGGAATACGTGGCGCAGGATTCGCTCCACCATCATACGTCAAGATGTTCTTTTTACCGCGCGTATGAATCGCAAAACCAAAAATCGTTTTCAAGTTACCATTCGCAAAAATCGCATCACCCGAAAGATTCAAGTTGGTCAAAAGCGTTTTATTATTCGCAATAAAATCATTGAGCATGAATGACGGCACAAGCGCATGACGATCCATTTCATCTACGTCCATGTCATCAAAGATGCCTTTCAGTTTCAAGAAGTCTTCAATCGTCGCTGGCTTTCTGTTACCAGTTGCACCAATCACTTGTGCAGGTGCAGCCGTACCAGTTGTACGGATAAGATTCGCAGCAAGCGTAGGCGCCCAACTGTATTGCATTCTGTTTGCGATACTCAAGTTCAACACTTTTGCATGACTCCCAATTACACTTTGACGCTTATTGTAATTCACTTCCGTGATTTCAATATCAGGGATAGTCACAGGAGTGGTCGTGTGTTCATCAATAGTGTAGTCTGCATCCGTATCTACACGTAGTTGAGCCACAACTTGCGCACCTGTATAAACACGATTGACCTCCACCGTAGGCAAAGCACCTGATTGTGCCAAATGCACACGTCGGTTTTCAACAAATGCTGAATCGTCCGTACTGTGCTGCATCCAACTATCATTCGGAAATAATTTTCCCGCAATATCCGCTGCCCAAATTTCTTTTTGGATTGCCATTTCTTTCCTTTTTAAATAAAGTAATAATATTTAACCACAATACTTTTTCCTTACTACTATGATTTAGATATTATCTAAGTGCCTTTATTTATCGGTATAAAGCATACCAGTCTTGTCTTTATGGTATGCTTGTGCCAAAGTCTTATATTGGTCAGGCTTCGCAGTGCGCATCGCCAAAAGACCGCCAGCATCTTTCTTTTGCCAGTCGTCAAATGTCCATGCTTCATGTCCATCAGCAGGTGGCTGTCCGCCGCCTTGTGCTGCAAGGCGCATCGTTTCTAACAAACTTACCGCTTGTGTGGCAGCAGGTGCAGGTGTGCTTACAGGACTTACTACTGTTGCTACATATCCATTGACCAACCCACGCACCGATTCAAGGTCGTTAGCAGCCAACTTACGATACGTCTCTTTGTTCGCATCCGTAATAAAACCTTTATCAATACCCAATTGGATAACACTATCCACTTGTGCATTTTTCAAGGTTGCAATCGCAGCATTTATTTCTGCCTCCGTTGCTGTTTCAGATAAGCCCAACGATAGGGCGATTGTTTTTAAGTCCATCTTTTTTGAAAGGATTGGTTGAATAATAATTGGTGGCGTATCAACACCACTTAATCGTACCGCTTCTGCATTCCCTGGTATTCCTACGATCGAGATTTCCAACATTTCGCACTTCGTTATGGTCTCAAATTGCTGACCTTGCACTACATCTGTTTCACTATATTCCATAGGTCGCACGTGTAAGCTCGCAGCATTCAAATAACCGTCTTCGTACTTTTGCTTTATTTTTAAAGCGTCTTCATCTTTCTCATCAAAAACAGGAACGCCTGTCATCACTCCGTTTTTATCAATCTGAATATCATCCCAACGGCCTATCGGTAAACGATAAGTATTGTGGTCGTAGAACATGACAGGATTTTTCAAAAACGCAGTCATAATTATTCCTGCGGTCAAAATTCTGTACCCATTCCGATTCAAATTATTGGTTGTAATTACAATTCGTTTCATGTACGTTTTAAATATATGGCAAATTTGATAGCTTTTTTTGGGCTGTGCAAACACAAAAATCATAATATGGCGTGGATTTGCAATATGATTGCGTGGATTTGTCATATTATGATTTTTGTTCCTTTTCAGTCCCTTTTTTACCTATAATTTTACACCTAATATAAATAATTACCCTTTTATGGAAAAAAAAGACAAAGCATTTTTGCTTTTCAAGACTGGCGAAAAGCAAGCAGCCATCGCTCAAATCTTAGACGTAAGCGAAAATACCGTTAGCAAATGGTCATCCAAAGGAAACTGGTCTCAAAAGATTATGGCCAACCAATTGTCAGAACAAACGCGCACGGAACGAACTATGAAAATATTAAACTACCAATTAGAGTGCATCGAAAAGCAGGTAGATGAAAATATTGAAAACGGTACGTATGTTCCCATGGACGGAAAATATGCAGACGGTATTTTAAAGCTATACAATACCATAAAGAGTGAAGCCGTCAGTTACGAGGTTACTATAAAAGTAGTGCGCAGATTGTTGTCATTCGTGGCTGCAAAGGATATTGATTTAGGCAAACGCCTGATTGACCTCAGTAAAGAATTTTTAGCAGAAGAAAAAGAAGGATACTAATGAGCCAAAATTTGACCCGCAGCGAAAAACGCGAACAAGAAGAATACCTTGCAATCTGTAAGCACATCAGAAACGCAACTGGCCCCCTTGTGCCAAACGAAACCGCTGAACAAAAAGCAAAGCGAAAAGCCGAACTGCTCAAAGATTTTACTAAATTTTGCAAATACTATTTCGCTGACCTTATGGATTCCGAGTTTGGGTACTTCCATCTTGAAACTGCACGGCGTATAGAAAAAGACAAGAACATATTTGCCGTACTCGAGTGGGCGCGTGAACACGCCAAGTCCGTTTTTACGGATGTTCTATTGGTATTCTACCTTTATGCCAAAGGCGAAGTCACAGGCTTGGTTATGGTATCGGCAAACAAAGACAAGGCTTCCACGCTCCTGAGCGACATCCAAGCACAATTCACATCCAACGAATTATGGATGAACGATTACGGAAACCTTGCGGCTTATGGCGACTGGTCAGCTGGCGAATTTTCTTTGACCGACGATACTGGCTTTTGGGCGTTTGGGCGTAAGCAAAGCCCACGTGGTATTCGTAAGCGCGCCAAACGTCCAAACCTTTGTATCGTCGATGACCTCGACGATTCGGAGATTGTAAAAAATACTGACCGCGTATTGGATGCAAAGGCGTGGCTCATGGGCGATCTATATTTTGCACTACCTATAAAGGCGTGTCGCTTCGTAATGATTGGCAATCGCTTTCATAAAAATACAATCCTCGCGCACGTCGTGGGCGATGTAGAAGCTGGCGACCCTATCAATGAAAACATATCTTTCCACTCCAAAGTCTATGCGCTCGAAAACCCTAAGACACACAAAATGGATTTGCAAGGCCAACCTGCTTGGAAGGAGCGATACACACGCGACGAGATTTTGAAAAAAATGGCCGTGGCCAAAGAAGCAGCATCTATGCGCGAGTTCTTTCATCAACACATAGAAGAAGGTAGGACTTTCAAACGCGAGTGGATTCAATACACGCAAGCTATGCCAAGAGCTGCATATTCCGACATCGTGCAATACACCGACCCAAGTTACAAAAACACGCAGCAATCAGACTTCAAAGCCTGCGTCGTTGTCGGCAAAGTAGCCAAAGGCAAAAAGTGGACTTCGGCCATGAAAGAAGGCAGCATACATATATTAGCAGCTTGGGTAGAGCGCACTACACCTATTAGTATGGTACGCACCATGTTCGACAACTACGAACAGTTCCCAAGTCTGCGAAGTTTCATAGAAGCTAACTTGATTCAAGACTTATTATTCAACGACGAGTTTCACAACGAAGGCGTTGAGCGCGGTTATCATTTGCCATACAAACATGACCGACAAAAGAAACTGGATAAGATAAGCCGAATCGAAAACATATCGGCACTATTCGAGCGTGGCCTTGTTTGGTTCAATGAAGACGCGCGCAAAAGCGTAGGGATGCAACGCCTCATCGAACAGCTCTTAGCGTTTCCGACTGGTCACGACGACGGCCCCGATGCACTCGAAGGCGCAATTCAAAAACTACAACGCAAAGACCGCAAGTCTTCAAACAGTATTCGACAAGGTAAATACAATCGCGAAAGCTCGCGAGCGTAATTTTTTAACATATAAAAAAGAAAGTCTCCCCTTTGGGGAGATTTAGAGGGGACCCATGCAATATCTAACCAACGACGACCTCAAACCATTCATCAAAGATGTACGGTTGAGCCAGCTGCTCGAAAACGACAGCAGCATTATAGACCATGCCGAAAGCATCGCCATTGCCGAAGTCAAAGATGCCCTGTATAGTCGCTACGATTTAGCAACTATATTCAATGTAGCAAACACCAACAACTACCCACAAGTAAAACGTTGGTTGGCTACCTTAATTTTGTATTTTCTGTACCGCAGATTACCCGACCAAGTCGTGTCGCCATCTGTCATCCGTGATTACGATGAAGTCCGCGAAATACTCAAAGACATCAGCGATGCAAAAGTGTCTATCAACCTGCCACATTTGCCAAGCAAAGAAGACCCAACTAAACCAGCGCACAAATTCCGTTGGGGTAGTAAGCCTACACGTTCAAATTGAACGTGTAGGGGGTTAGGAAGTGTTAGCCAAAGACTTTTTCATTTTCACGATACAATTATTGATATTCATAAACGAAGCCTTAAAAAGGCTAATATACAATTGTTATGTTTCAACGTTTCAGACAAACTATCGCAACCGCAGCGTTGGCATTTATGCCTGAGTTATACGCCATGACCAACCGCGCATCGGAGGTCAAAAAATCTTTGCGCCACAAGATGCAGCGCAGCTACGTGTGGCGCACCAAAGCCGAAATAGATACATTGCGGTCTGCCATACAAGCAGCCGAAAGTCCGTTGCGACCTGATCGCCGTGCGCTCTATTCCATCTATCGCGAAACTGAGCAGAATAGTGAAGTCGTGACACAGGTGCGTGTCGCTTCCTTTACCGTTTGTCGCGCACCATTTCAACTCGTCAAAAAAGGTAAGATTGACGATGACATAAAAGAACGTTTTGAAAAGGCGTGGTTCGATGACCTTCTACATATATGTGTCGAAACAGAATTTTATGGCCATAGCATCGTGGAGTTCGATGCGCTGAAAACACCGCAAGGTGATTTCAAAAACATTTATTGTATTCCGCGCGAGAACATCAGACCCGAATATGGCGATGCTTTACTCACAACCGCCGATGCACAAGGCGTTGATTTTCGAGACACTAAGCTCTTCCCTTTTTTATTAGAAATCGGAAAACCCTTTGATTTAGGTTTGTTCAAGGTCGTATCATTTCCTGCTATCCGCATGAAATATTCAGACAGCGACTGGTCGCTCTTCTCTGAAAAGTTTGGTATGCCCATCATGGCCATCAAAGCCACTACGCGCGACAAAGCTGAAACTGACGAACTCGAAACCATGGCACAAAACATGGGTAGCAACGGTTACGTGATACTCGACGAAATGGACGAGATACAATTTATGAACGGCAACACAGGTGCAGCACCTCACGCAGTCTTTTATGACCGCGTGAAATTAGCCGAAAACCAAATCGCCAAACTCATCAATGGACAAAGCTCTACGTCCGACGAAAAGTCGCACGTCGGTTCAGCTGAGGTACACGAGCGCATCTTGAATAACTTTACCTATGGTCGCTTACGCACCATTCAGTTTTTTATAAATGAAACGCTGATACCTTTTATGATTACACACGGTTATCCGTTGGACGGCTACAAGTTTCAGTTCACAGAGCTGCTACCCAAAGAAATCACAGAAGAGGCAAACCCGACCACAAGCAATAAAGGTGCAGCGGCCAAAGACAAAGACAATGCGCCAGCACCAAACGGTAGTGGGCTTCAAAAAAAAAAGTCTAAGCCAAAGCTAACCTTCACTTCCATTTTTGAAAGTGCCAAACTATTTTATGATACTGGCTGTTGTGCTGCACACGCCAGTATCAAGACCATGAAGTTAAACTTTGACCTCAATGCCCTCATGGAAACCGTCATACAAGACATCTACACCGAGCGCATCAAAAAAGGAGATTTGAATATTGAGTTGTGGCGCGAAAACGCCACTACACTCATAAAAGGTATGGAAAAAGGTTACGGAAAAACGATACTCAAAACGGAATACAGCGACCCTGACAAAGAAGTACTGTCGCAGTTAAAATACAACATTCAAGTTTTTGCAGCTTTCAAAAACTATGCAAACATCAATGATATGATTGCTGCCATGTATGACGAAAATGGGAACATAAAACCTTTCGGAACATTCAAAAATGCAGCTGCACAACTTGGCAAAATTTATAACATCAATTGGTTAAAAGCTGAATACCAAACAGCCGTAGGTACTGCGCGTATGGCTGCCAACTGGAATCACATCAAACAAGATCATGGCAACGATGTGTTGTTGCGTTACAATACCGTAGGCGATAGTCGAGTACGAAAGTCGCATGAAAAATTAGATGGTGTCACACTGCCCATGAATAATGTTTTTTGGAAACAATACTATCCACCCAACGGCTGGAATTGTAGATGTGATGTGGACGTGATTTATGATGAACCAATAACAGAGCCTGACGTGCTACCAAACGAAAAAGAAGTACCTCCTTCGTTTCGTTTCAATGCCGCTGATGAAGGTAGAATATTTAGTACCGAACATCCTTATTTTAATTCTGTAACCAACGAGCAAAAAAAGAATATTACAAGCGCGCTCAACAAAGCCTTGGCTATTGACTTTGAAAAGGAGGACTACATTGTTTCGCAAGAAAAATTCAAAGCACATTTTAGATTTGCAGACAACTATGAATCAATAGGCATAGACGAACAATCAGGAGGTTATCTTTTTGTACATCAAAAACATGATGTATTGGCACTACACAATGAATTGAATGCCGCTGGTATTTTAAAGAATAAAGGTTACAGAGTTTTGTTGCTTAATGAGCAAGTAAAAGGTGTACGACCTGATGCGTTGATTAACGAACTTATTTTTGATTTGAAACAAATGAGTGAAGCTGATAATCCACATGGTAGAATCGTTCAACATTTTAGAAAAACCTATAAAAAAGCAAAACGAATGGTACTTCATATTTCGCAAGAAGCTAACAGCGAAGCAGTCATAGAAGGACTAAAAGAAGGTTTTAGAAAGTACGATATAGAGCAAGTAATTTTGATTTACAAAAATATTGTATATGACTTGAATCCTGAATTAATAACAACTTTTGTTTTTTAAATAAAAAAAAGAACAAGGTATTCCCCTGTTCTTTTGAGGTTGTCAGCACTTCGGTCGACAACTATGATGCAAAGATAATCCCTTTTTATATATTATCCAAATCTTTTTTATATACCATTTAAATACCGAACAATGAAACACTATTTTCTGCTTTTTGCTTTTGCCTTGGTAAACTTCACAGCGCACACTCAACGACCAGTTTCACGACCATACCTTTGCCGTATCGTGGAGGTACATGATGGCGACACCGTCACGCTCGACACCTTCTTGGGCAAAGGCATCTGGGAACACGCCACGCCACATCGACTGTTCGGCATCGACACCGCCGAACTCAGCACCGAACAAGGCGTGACCATTGGCACTTGCGTAAAAGAAATGCTTACGCCTGACGACATCTGTTACATCGTCGTACTACAAACCAAAGATGGTCGCGACCTCAAAGACAAATATGGCCGTTGGCTCGCCATCGTGTATGACAAATACGGCAACAACGTAAACGACTTCTTGATTCGCAACAATTTGGCAAAGCCTTACTTCGGTGGCAAAAAGAACTAAAAAGAATTAAAAAAACTAACCATGAGAAACTGGACACAGCTCGCAGCCGACGGCAACGCCATGCAACGCAACATCGGCAAAGCCATTGATAAAGCCATGCGCCAATCCGCAGCAGCCACACAGACACACTACAAAAGTAGTTTTCGTACAGGCGGTTACGTAGGCGATGGCTCTAAATGGACACGACGTAAAAACACCGACCAAGGCCGTGCCACGCTCGTACAGTCTGGCGACCTGCGCAGGAGCATCATCGCGCGTAACATTGGGCAGCACATCATTGTCAGTTCCGACAAACCGTATGCCGAAATCCACAACGAGGGCGGTATCATAGTTCAAATACCAACCATGCGCCAACGGATGTACTTCTCGCACCTCTCCAATAATGCTTTCGCCAGTGGCAACACAGGCCTTGGCAATATGTTCGCGCGCATGAGCCGCGCCAAAAAACTAACCATACCAATCCCTGAACGTCAGTTCATGGCCATATCAGGCGACAGGATTGACCTCAACCTAAAAAACAAAATTTACACCATATTCAAAAAAAACCTCGACACTACCATACCTCCATAACATTATGGTAGTCGCAATGGTACCACGATGGCCATCACGGTACGGGCGTACCTTCACGATCGCCCAACACCACGATTGCCATATCACGGTAGGGGCGTACCTTCACGGTCGCCCAACACCACGATTGCCTAACACAAAATTAACACAAAAAAGTGGTTCTATACATATAATATGTATAGAACCACTTTTTTCAATATACCAAACGCAACAAAAAATAAAACATATCGTAATAAATAATATCATTAACATTAAAATATATTTTATTATGGATTTCAAAGACCAAATACGAGTTCTTGGAGAACGTTTTTTAAAATTAAAAGACCAAATTGCGACCGAAGAAGCTACCAAAAACGCTTTGATAATGCCTTTCATTCAATGCTTAGGTTATGATGTTTTTAATCCACTCGAAGTAGTGCCTGAGTTTATCGCTGATTTGGGAATTAAAAAAGGCGAAAAAGTTGATTATGCTATTTTAAAAGATGGCGCACCAATTATTTTGATAGAGTGCAAACATTGGGCGCAAAAATTAGACCTGCATGGTAATCAAATTTTACGATACTTCAATGTAACAAAAGCCAAATTTGCTATTTTGACCAATGGCATTAAGTATAAATTCTACACAGACCTTGTTGAAACGAACATCATGGACGACAAGCCATTTTTAGAATTTGATATAAACGAAATCAAAGAGCAGCAAATGGAGGAGTTAAAAAAATTCCACAAATCCTACTTTGATGTAAGTAATATTTTAAGTTCAGCAAGCGAACTGAAATATACAAATGAATTAAAAACCTTAATCGCTGCCGAATTGAAAAATCCAAGTGAAGACTTTGTACGCTACTTTACAAAAAAAGTATATCCCAAAGTTGTGAACTCGAATGTCTTGTTTCAATTTACTGATTTTGTAAAAAAATCAGCGCATCAAGTTCTGAGTGACATGATTACGGACAGGCTTAAATCCGCAATTACTAAAGAAGCTGAGGCAGCTTCCAAAATTGATAATGATACCTTAGAAGATATTGTGGATGCAAGTATAAAAGAAAAACTGATTGAAACAACCTCCGAAGAGATAGAAGGATTCTTTATTGTCAAATCAATCCTAAGACAACTTGTAGATCCAAACAGAATATTTTTTAGAGATACACAATCGTATTTTTCAATCATTTTAGATGATAGTAATAGAAAAGCAATTTGCCGTTTGTATCTAAATGGCACTAAAAAATATGTGATAACTTTCGATAATAATAAAAAAGAACTAAGAAACGACATCGCAAGTTTAGATGACATCTATAATTTATCAGCACAATTAACAGCCACGACAGAAACGTATTTGAATATGAAATAAAAAAAGCCTCAATCAAATGTACATTTGATTGAGGCTTTTTTTATTTCGCTTTACGTTTTTTTTCTTTATCTCTCCTTTCTTTACGGCCATTTTTCCAATTTTCAGAACACATATAATTTTGAACAGTTCTGTATGAACAATTAAGTAATAACCCTATTTCTTTTGAATTTAAACCTTTACAATAATATTCAAATCCTTTGTCTATATCTGATAATTCTATTTTCTGCATGGTACTAAATCGTTTTAGCGTTATTCAAAACCTTTTGTATCTCGCTCCTTTTGTAGTACTTTTTACTACCAATCCGATAAGCCGTTATTTTTCGCTCTTTCGTCCATTTCCATAAGGTACTGCGATTGATGCGAAAAAATGCCGATGTATCTATTATCGTCATGTTTTCGGGTTCATCTGATTTAACAGATGGTAATGGTTGATTTATCAACACATCAAGTTTTTTGTTAAGATCTGCAAACATCGCTTTTAACTCGTTTGCGCTCAAATCTGTAATCTCTAATAATCTCATTATAAAAAATTTAAAGTGTAAAACAGCCCATCGGGAGCAAGGGCTGAATAAAATAAAATGCAAAAAACCGAAAAAATTTAATCAGAATCTAAATTTAAAAGTTGGCAAGTACTATAATCAATACCATAAGGCAATACTGTACGAACTTCTGCGGCTTCTCGTATTGGCTTTACTATTTTATACGAATGACCTTCTGTTGTTTGTAAAATAATTTCATCGTGAGTAGAAAAGTGGTTTACCCAAAAATTAACACAATACAAATTATGATCTGTTACAGGCTGCACAAGATTTTCTAAGACCTTGACTGCAGCCTGCCATTCTTTTCTAAATTGTTGCTCTTTTTTTAACAACTCTTTAAATTCTTGACCAACTGTTTTGTTCATTTGAATCTATATTTTTAAAAAATTAAATTAATCAACCACCAACTCCACCGAGGCACAAGTCTTTTTCAGTTGCGCAATAATCGCCTTCGCCGAAGGATAATAATTTTTGTAGCCATGTATTTTTGCCTCGTATTCTGCTTTGTCTGCATCTGCTTTTTGCTTACCATGATATCTTTTTTGCTGATCATACAATTTAGCAGGAAATCTAAACTTATAAGGCAAACCAAACTTCGCACCGACCACATTTGTGTTATCGAAATACTC
>JAYUJV010000658.1:0-1690 GCA_043764975.1 Saprospirales bacterium | reverse complement strand
GGAATTTAAAATGTTTTATTTTTGGTTTAAATCCTATGATAAGAAATTTAATATGTCGTTAAATATGTCACTCCTATGGAGTTCAAAAACACGTTGTGGATTGTACGTTTTTACCAACATATCATGCCTAACGGCATTTTAAAAACAAATAATGCCGTTAGGCATGACATGTTGGTAGTTTGTAATGAACACCCAAGAGCATCAAAGCTCCATTGGAGCGACATATTCAATTAATACGTATATTTTTCCCTTATTAAAGGATTTGAACCGAAAATGTATTGGTTTTAAAATTATTTTAGCCATAAAACAAAAAAAGCATGACTCACTGAGTCATGCTTTTTAATTTTATACACTACCTATTTTTTAGGTCTCAACGTCATATCCATTTGTTGCATCGCCATCATTTGTTGCATGGTTTTTTGCATATTGTCGCTGCTACCATCTAAAAAGATAACATTGCCTTTGCCTTGTTCGGCAAAGTGTTTGAGCGACTCTGTCCACATCGAAAACAAAATCATGGAGCTATCGAGGTCGGCTGCGCGCATTTCTTCTGCGGCTTGCGCCATACCACGCGCCACTTCTTCACGGAACAATGCCAAACCTTGGCCGCGTAGTTGAGCCGCCACACGTTCAGCTTCGGCTGCGATTCGGATTGCATTACCGTCGGCTTCGGCAGCTTTTGTTTTCGTAATCAATAAGGCTTGACCTTCGTTTTCGGCTGCTGCTTTTAGGTTGCTCGATGCTACGACTTTGGCCATAGAGCGCGTCACCTCTTCATCGAACGTGATGTCGTTGAGTTGTAAATCTATCAGATGATAGCCCCATTCTTCGAGCGTATGGTCGAGGTGTAATTTTACATCGTCCACGATTTCTTTACGCAACGAAAGGATGTCCGCTTGCTTGCGCGTTGCCACGTAACTACGGATGCTACCTTCTACGGTACGCACGAGCGTTTGCGTAAAATTCGCCTCATTCACGAACTTAAATGCTACGTTTTTGATTGATTCTTCTTGCTGATCCACAACCGCAAAAAGTAACAATGCCTTGAAGTGTACATTCGCCTGATCACTCGTGATGGCCTGAAATTCGATTTCGGCAGAGCGATTTTGGATAGAAATACGCTTAAAAATCTGCTCAATAAACGGTATCTTGAAATTCAAACCAGGTGCCATGATGCGCTGATATTTACCAAATATCGTAATTACCGCAACTGTACCTTGCGGCACGACCACAAAGGCTTGAAAAAGTAAATATGCACCAATGGCGCATAAAATAATAAAAAAAGGTTCCATAATAGTTAAAAAAGGTTTTGTATAGCACTTTTTATGCTGAATAACAAAAACAAAAAAATGCTAAAGTTGTTATACAAAGGTTTCGTTTACATGATTACATAAATGTACATATATTTTGATAAAGTAGTTCCAAATTGTATTTATTTTTTATTCAATTTTTTTTATTTACAAAATACTTATTTTAAAAATAAAAATATAAAATGTACTTTTGCAACGAAAATAAATGGTTTCTAAACGTGGACAAGGTTCTATACTGTATTGCATAAGGCTTCACCCTTTTTACTATTTTTTGCCATCGAGGATTGAAACGTAAGTTTCAAAATTAGTGAAATTATTTATCTACGATTCGTGTAATTAACTTCGTTGAGGGCTTCGCCGTTCGTTAATTAGAGTGAAAT
>JAYUJV010000657.1:0-4526 GCA_043764975.1 Saprospirales bacterium | reverse complement strand
TGGATCGAGTTTTTGATTCCTTGCACCATTTTTTTTACAAGTATTTATAATGTATTGAATAAAGAAAAAAATAACGCATACATTCGGCTCAATTATGTTTTTGCCCTTGTTTTTGGTTTAATACACGGTTTAGGTTTTTCAAATTACCTCAATAGCCTTTTGGGACAAGAAGAGAACCTAATGCAAGCGCTCTTGTCATTCAATATCGGTTTAGAGTTTGGTCAATTGCTCATCGTATCGGTTGTCATGATGGCATCGTATTTGGCACTCAATATCTGTAAATTTTCCCAACGTGACTGGACACTTTTTGTAAGCGGTGGCACTGCCGCCCTTGCGCTCACATTGGCCTTAGAACGATGGCCTTAATTTTTTGGGGAATTGGTTGAAATAGGAAATTAGTTAAATTATAGTGTGTTAATTATCATAATTTTAAAGCAAAATATAATGTTTTACTCAAAAAATTGCCCCTCCGTTGGGAAGTCCCTCCTTTGGAGGGATTTAGGGAGGCCTCTTATTCACTTAGTATTTACATATAAAAAATACATCTTATTGAGTTTTTATATGCTGTTGCAAATGGCTTCGCAGCTCTATGCTCAAACTGAAAGTGGTGGACTGTTCGACCCGAAAGCGTTGCTCGAAACCAAGTGGAAATATACGTATATGACTCACGTTGAAAGCAATATTGTGATACATCAAGCCGTGGAGGAGTACAAATATTTTTTGTATTTTAAGCTCGACAACACCTACGAACAGTTTTTGAACGACAAGCGTTCGAGTGGAAGTTGGTTTGTGGAAGGCGATAAATTGCAATATCCGTTTCGGAAAACCACGAAGTTTCAGATAAAAGCCATCACTGCCAATAACTTAGTACTCGAATTCGAGCAATTGGCTGGCAAAGGTCATTTTCAATACCATTTTGAAAGTGTAAGTGATGAAAATGCGCCTTTTGCAATACCATTTAATCAGTTACCTGAAATAAAAATTACTGCCAAACGACTAGAAGCCAAAGAAAACAATAGATGGGCGTTTGGTAATCGAAAAAAGAAGAAAAAAGTAGCCGAACCCAAAATCGAAGCACCTTATTTGAGTATAGAAATGACTGGCGGCGGATTTTTTGGCGGTGCCGATCCAGTTTTTCGAGATTACATCCGCATCAAGACCGACGGTCGTTTGATCAAAGAATTTAAGAGTAAACAACGAGGTAGCATCGTGACCAAAAAAAATATACCACGTGCCGAACTCGATCGGTTTATGCAATTCGTAATCGAAAAGGGTTATTTTGACTACAATCGCCTCTACGATTGTGCCGACAATAGTTGTATGGTTCGCAAACGAAATGCACCGCGTCCGCTACCATTGCAACTATCTATCGCGTATGGCACGCGCAAAAAAGTAATCAATGTCGCCATTTGGGGCCGCGATGAAAAAAACGTACAATACGTCGATTATCCACCCGAATTGGACGCCATCATCGAAGCCTTACAGAAAATGGCGAATCGGATTGATTAGTTTTAAAACATAAAGCGGCCTCCCTAAATCCCTCCAAAAGAGGGACTTACCAAAGTGAAGGCAAACTTTTGAGTAAAAAATTGTATTTTACTTAAAAAATTCACTGCTGTCTAAGTTTTTAGCAATAAAAACAATGATTTTAGGTGTCGTATAAATTTTAAGCCAATAATTATTTTTTCTAAAAGTTAGACGCTACGATGGCAAGTCCCTCCTTTTTTCTCCCTCCTTTTGGGAGGGTTGGGGTGGGCCTGATTTAGGGAGGTCTTACTCAAAAACAAGTATTTTACACACATGGAAAACAAACCAAACGCATTTAGTTTTAAGGGCCGACCGATAGAGTATTTCGGACTTTGGCTCATCAATACCATATTGAGAGGTCTTACATTCGGGTTATATTATCCTTGGGCAAAGACCAATTTACGAAAATTTATGTACTCGAATACTGAATTTGAAGGTACAAGATTCACTTATAGCGGTACAGGATTAGAGTTGTTAATCGGTTTTCTGAAAGCGATTGCCTTGATATTAACTACATTACTACTATTGACAGGCTTATTTATTAGCAAAAATCCAGTCCTTATAGTTATCGAAATTTTATTTAGCGTCGTGCTGCCTTTTTTATTTTCGGCTTTGGCACTGCATGGTTCAATGCGGTATTTAGCATCGCGCGTATCTTGGCGTGGTATTTTTTTTAGTTACAGCGGCCAACTAAAAAGTATCGTTTTTATATTCTTAAAATATGCCTTTTTGATACTTGTTGGACTTGGTGTATTTTTTAGCTTGACGCAAAAACGTTTTTCGGGCGAAACAGAACTTAATATATTTGCACCCTCGTTGTTGGTTTTTCTAATCATCATTTTTTACACCACTTTCTATACCGAAAGTAGAGGTTATCTGTTCAATAATATCCGTTGGGGTAAAGTAGAAGTGTTTTGGTACGGCGATGGCAGCACTTTTTTCATGCTTCGTTTGCGTTATTTATTGCCTTTGATGTTGTTGGCGTTGGTAGCCTACACCTCGCGCGATCGATTTACGTTTCTTGACGAACAAGCAATAGCAGGCTTGGCTATCTTTTTTGGCTTTTGGTTACTGGCCTTTATGGTTTGCATGATTTGGTATTATCATGGATATTTGCATTTTATGATTAGTAATTTTCGCCTATTTCAAGGCGATACGGAGTGCGAAGTGTGGCATACGAGTAAGTTCAAAGATACGTTACTGACCTGGGCAAAGGCATTTGGCATCTTGGTCGGTACGATTGTAGTAACGGTTGGAATCAATCTCTTGCTGCAACAAGCCATTGATTATTTATGGCTCAAATTCAGTAGTAATGTTGAGGTTTTAAACCTCGACTTGATCCAATATAAAGTCATTTTGGCGGTCATATCTTACCTGCTCGTGTTGGGTTTTATGGTACCAGTCCTCAAAATTTTAATCTTGAAATGGATCATAAACGGGATTCGGATAGAAGGTAATTTTGACATCAATGCCCTCACGCAACCCGAGCAACATCAAACTTCCGCCGTTGGCGACGACTTGGCGGATATGTTCAATATTGATATTATTTAAGGGGATTTTTCGGTTTAAAACGTACTCAACCCTTCAAGGGTTCTTTTACAAAAAGACGAAAAAAAGTAAGTTCTTTCAAGGTTGTTAATAAAAACCCTTGAAGGGTTTTAGCGACAAAAAAGGCATTGAAACTTATAAGTTCCAATGCCTTTTTTAATAAATTCTACAACACAAAATACTGATTTACAACATCTTATATTTTCTTAATGAAAATAATACTTGACTATCAAAGAATAACCGACAGAGCTGACTAACTGACAATTTTGACTAAAAGCCTACCGCTTCCCTTCTTCGGGTTTTGCGTAAGGCAATCGCGCGATTGATTTAGCCTCGTAATACCAATCCAGACCGCTGACGGCTACGGTTTGAAGTTGTTCCAAATCCAACATTCCGTCTGGCAAATAAGCCTTTTCGGCTACACGAACCCACTCCACAGCACCGATAACCAATATCGTATCGTTTGCGCCAATATGATGCTCTTCCGCAAAACGAAGACCGATGCTGAGTTGCGCTTCGGCAATATATGGCGCAGGAAATGACTCGTGATATGCTTCACTCAAACCCACTGCCTCAAACTCCGAC
Source organism: Saprospirales bacterium (assembly GCA_043764975.1). Taxonomy (GTDB): domain Bacteria; phylum Bacteroidota; class Bacteroidia; order Chitinophagales; family Saprospiraceae; genus JAYUJV01. The sequence continues at coordinate 866 of JAYUJV010000657.1, read as the reverse complement.
CACTGCGAGCCATAGCGCGCAGACGTCTGATGCGCTTGTTTATAAAACGCTTCGCTGACATGATTTATGGTAAAGCAGCCATTTTGCTTGATATTTTCGTACGTGTGACGCGCCACCGAAGCAGGCCGTTGGATAAAACCCATCAAAGGCGGATTGGCGCCGATGTGCATCACAGAATTAAAAATCGCCAGATTACTAAGGCCGTCGGCATTGATACTGCCGATTAGATTCGCACTTTTGAAACCCGAAAGCGCATTGATGAAATTGGCGCGCTCGTCCTTTGGCATCTCCAAAATAGACGCACGTGATATTATTTTAAAATCCATTATTTAAAACTTATTTTCCATAAAGACAATTGACCTTGTATTAAGTTCAAATCTTTGATACTTTTGTTACAATTTCCAGATTTGCTTAATCAATTTTGCTGTGTTAAAAAAATCAACATTGGCTGCATTACAATCTTTCTTTGCGCCAGTCGATGTGCATTTGCCACACGTGATACAATATTGCACGCATTGCTCGTCCACGACTTCGGTGCTGCCATCGCAAGCAGAGCCGCTATCGAAATGATAATAAATTTTGCCATTGAGCGAATATTGATTCACAAAACCAGAGCAAGTCGCAGTCTTTTTGAAAGCCTCTAATTTGGTATCAATACAAGTCGTAACTGGCGTGATGTTCGTTTTTTCTTTTTTACAAGACAAAACGATACAGAATAAGCAGAAAAAGAGTATTTTTTTCATTTTAATTTTATTTTTTAAATAAGGTTTAAATTAAGGTTTTTTCCAAATTTGCTTTATCAATATTGCTTTATTAAAAAAATCAATCTTACTTCCACCACATTCTTTATCCAAATTTGTGATGAT
>JAYUJV010000656.1:0-1696 GCA_043764975.1 Saprospirales bacterium | reverse complement strand
TATTGAGGCGCGGCACGAGTTGGTCATACGTAACGGCCGCCGTACTGAAAGCGTTATTGAAATTGTGCCACTGGTCGCGATATGCCAATGCAACCCTTGGCGCAATGGTATTGCCCGCAAATGCAGGATTGATTTGTAGCGGTGTGCTATAAAATTGTGAAAATATAGCATCTTGCGAATGGCTCAAAAAACTAGCTCCGAGCGCTATCGAAAGTATAAATACACGTCGTATTGTTGTAAAATTCATACATAAGTCTTTTTATAGCAGCGAATATATGGATATTTTTTCAATACCTTTGAGTTCTAATTAAATCTTAACGCTTGTTAATGAAAAAAGATACGCAATAAGTATTTTTCCTTTAACGTTTTGAACTAAATTTTTAGTATCAATCTTTTATTTTTAAATTAAAATTTATTTTCTTAAATATTGATAATCAAATATTTATACTTACATATTTGTATTATATTTTATTAAAAATAGATTTTTAGGATAAAAATAAGTTCAAAATAAAGACTACACACGTTATTATATATGTGTATCGTTTTTTTTATTTTTTATTGAAAATAATTTATTTTCGTCCATTTACTTTTCGAGCCAATGAAAAAGCTATTCTTTTTATTCATCAATATTTTTGTTGTCCTTGGTTTTGCACAAGCACAAGCGCAACTGAAAGTGCAACGCACACTCGATTGGGCTTCGCAACGCTCGGTGTTCAAGCCAACCGAAGAATCTCCTGCACGTTATTATTGGAGTTTCGGCGGCGCATCGTTTAGCGGCGACAATCCTTCGTTGCCGATGGCTACAGAAGTATTTGCTTTACCGAATTTTGCAACCGCGACTGTACGCTTAGAAGATGCACAATACGAACCGATTGACCTTACGGACATAACCATAAAAATGCCACTGACGCGAGAAATCGTGTTTCGGAACGAGGTGCAAGATGCGCGTGGCGTATTTACCGCAAAGGTCGAATTTATACCAATCCGAAAAACCAGTATTGGTTACGAACGCTTACGCAGCTATACCTTAGTACTTGATTATCAGGTCATTGATATGCCGAAAAGTGGCGTAACAAGCGCTGAACGCGGCGGCCCAGTCACGAATAGTAACTTAAAAGATGGCGATTTGTACAAAATTGCTATCGGGCAAACTGGCGTATATAAGTTGGATTATAATTTTTTGAAAACGACCATGAAAATAGACGTGGATAAAATAGATCCGCGAAAAATACAAGTACTCGGTCACGCGGGCGGTATGTTGCCAGAGCCGATTGCACAGTTTCGCTACAATGATGCTGTGGAGCAAAACATAGAAGTCGTAGGCGAAAGCGATGGCAAATTTGATGCGCAGGATTATATTTTGTTTTATGCCGTGGGTGTGGATAAATGGTCTTTCGATAAAGCGAAAAGAATATTTACGATGGCCAAAAATATTTATGACGATAAGAGTTATTATTTTTTGAAAATAGGCAATGCAAACGGAAAACGCATCGCGACAGAAAGCAACACAAGCAATAGCGAATATACGAGCAGCGAATTTGATGATTTTCAACATTTTGAAGAAGATAAAGTCAATTTACTCAATTATTATACACCGACACAAGGTTCGGGAAAGGCTTGGTTTGGCGACCGATTCACGCCTTCAAAAAAAGAAATTGCGTATAACGGAAAATTTAATTTTCCGAATATCGCAACC
>JAYUJV010000655.1:0-4539 GCA_043764975.1 Saprospirales bacterium | reverse complement strand
TTACGATTGCCAATGTTCCTACCACGAAAGCTCCGAATAATAAGGGAATTCTTTTCATAGGTGAATTTTTTTAAATTATAAAAAATAATTAAAAAACGTTCATAAATAATTGATTATTAATAGTTTATAACGAAAATTGAAAAATATTATTCTTAGTATTAATTATGATTTGGCACTTTTTAACTGCAATACTTAATACTTTCATACTTAATACCATAGAATAATTAAATAGAAAATAGGCACATTGAAGTTACGCTACAAAAAAATTAAAGAACCTCAAATGTTAATGTTTGTCATAATTTAGTTAAAGTTTTTGAAATGTAAAATTTTTACATTAATTTTATACTTTAATACCTAATTAATCTTTTTTATAATTTAAAAAAATTCACCTATGAAAAGAATTCCCTTATTATTCGGAGCTTTCGTGGTAGGAACATTGGCAATCGTAAGTTGTCAGAAAAATGAAAATCCAGGAACTGTGGCACAAGTTAGCCCAAATCTCCCTGCGCAATCCTACAATTATAGTGCTGTAGCGATGCCTGCATCGTTCGCAAAATTACCAGACAAAACGACTGCTGATGGCAACAAAAACAATGTTACAGATGCTGGAGCAACCCTTGGTCGCGTATTGTTTTATGACCCAAAATTGTCGATTAGCAACACTGTTTCTTGCGGTAGTTGTCACCACCAAGCCAAGGCTTTTGCAGATCCTATCGGATTGAGTGAAGGTTTTGAAGGTCGCAAAACGGTTCGTAATGCTTCAACGATTGTAAACACGCGTTATCAAAGTAATTATTTTTGGGATGCACGTGAGTCAAAGTTAGAAGAAATGGTGTTGAAACCAGTCGAAAACCACATCGAAATGGGTATGGAAGACATCGACAAATTGGCTCAAAAAATCTCTCGTTTCGACTATTATGGTCCATTGTTTGAAAAAGCATTTGGCGACAAAACCGTAACAAAAGAACGTATTGCTGCGTCAATGTCTCAATTTTTGTATTCAATGGTTAGTTACCAATCAAAATTCGATAAAGGTCAAGCAACAGGTTTCCAAAACTTTACGGCTGAGGAAAATCGTGGTCGTGTTTTGTTTTTTGAAAAAACAAACTGTGCAGTTTGTCACGCAGGTGCAAACTTTAGCGGTAAAGATGGTTCTGAATTTGCTAATATCGGTTTGGATTTGAACTACAAAGACAAAGGTATGAAGGAAAGATCTACTGAAAAAGGTACCAAAATTGGTGGCGAAGGTGTGTTCAAAGTACCATCTTTACGTAACATTAGTTTGACTGGGCCTTACATGCACGACGGTCGTTTCAATACACTTTCGGATGTGATTGAGCATTACAATAGTCAAGTTACAGACCACGCAAATCTTGACAATCGTGTTACGACACCAGTCAATAATAGCTATGGTTGGGATTCAAATAATACTCAGATTACGTCGAAAGCACAACGTTTGAATTTCACTGCACAAGATAAAAAAGACATGATTGCCTTTTTATCAACTTTGAATGACGATAAATTTACGACAGATCCGAAGTTTTCAGATCCTTTCAAAAAATAATATAATCGTTTGATTATCAGTATATTAAAAAAGTCGCAAGTTGTGAAACTTGCGGCTTTTTTTATTTTGCAATGATTAGATAATTGTTTTTCTTACCTTTTCCAATCATAATATATTGGCCATGAATCAAGTGCGAATGATTTATGATTAATTCAGCATCAGCAATTTTTTCTTTATTTATTGCGATTGCATTGCCTTGAATCTCACGTCGAACTTCTCCTTTCGATTTCAAAATAGCTGCTTTTTCGGACATCAAGTCACAGATGTTGATACCATTCGCAAGGTCAGCTTTTGAAATTTCAAAACTTGGAATTTCTGCCGCGATGGTTTCAAAATCTTCGAGTTTCAACTTCATTAAATCTTCTTTTCCACTTTTGTTGCCAAAAAGTAAATCCGTCACAATCAAAACTGATTTCAAATCTTCGGCACTATGCACACGTGTTGTTAATTCTTCAGCAATTGATTTTTGCAACAAACGCAAATGCAATGCTTCTTGATGTTGTGCAATCAATGCTTCGATTTCGGCTTTATTTTTTAATGAAAATATTTTTATATAATTTTCAACGTCTGCATCAGAAGCATTTAGCCAAAATTGATAAAATTGGTAAGGCGAAGTGCGTTTGCGATCGAGCCAAATATTGCCACTTTCTGACTTACCAAATTTTGTTCCGTCTGCTTTCTTGATGAGTGGAGTAGTGAGCGCCCAAGCCTCACCGCCGCCTTTTCTACGGATAAGTTCTGTACCAGTCACGATATTTCCCCACTGATCCGAGCCGCCCATTTGCAATTTCACGCCTTTGTTTTGCGCCAACCAATAAAAATCAAAACCTTGCACCAATTGGTACGAAAACTCAGTAAATGACATACCGTTTTCAAGGCGATTTTTGACGCTATCTTTCGACATCATATAATTGACCGTAATGTGTTTGCCTACATCACGGATAAATTCTAGGAATCCGATGCCCTTGAACCAGTCGTAATTATTGACAATTTCGGCGCTATTTTCGCCACAATCGAAGTCCAAAAAACGTTCGAGTTGAGCTTTCTGACAAGCCAAATTATGTTGTAAAGTGTTCTCGTCCAATAAGTTACGTTCGGCACTTTTTCCGCTTGGGTCGCCGACCATACCTGTTGCACCGCCCACCAAAGCAATCGGTTTGTGACCTGAACGTTGGAAGTGCATCAGCGTCATCACTTGTACCAGATTACCGACCCCTAAGCTATCTGCCGTTGGGTCAAAACCGATATAACCAGTCACGATTTCTTTCTGAAGTAATTCCTCTGTGCCTGGCATACTATCTTGAAGCATATTTCGCCACTTCAATTCCTCTATAAAATTCTGTTTTATCATAATATTTTTTAAGAAAAGTATTTAATTTTCGTATCTACTTAGCAATTTTAAAGACTTAAAATAATTTTCCTTTATTTTGATTGATTTTACATTTACAATAAGCAATGTTCAATAGGCAATTTAAAAACTGAGCATTGCTTTCATGCTTGAATCTATATTTTGCTTATTGCTTATTGTCAATTTAAAACGACGAATTAACCAAATAATTGAAAACTCAATTTACTCACTAATGTCTAAGTTTTACAAATTTCACTGCAAAAGTAAGGCTTTTGAGTCAAAACTGAATCAATTGTTTTCATAATTTCATATTTTTTTTAAAATAGCATTTTTAATCAATATCTTTACGGCACAATCAATTTTTTATGAATTTACCTTTATGGATTGCGCGACGAATCGCTGCAAACGACAATAACTCTTTTTCAAAGATGATCATTCGCATCGCAACCATCGCTGTGGCGTTGAGTATTGCCATCATGATTATTTCTATGTCGTTGATTGGTGGTTTTAAGTTTCAAATCAAAGAAAAGATTTTTGGATTTTGGGGTCATATTCATATATCAAACATCAATAGCCTCAAGTCATATACGCCAACGCCCATTGCTTGGGAAAGTAAGTTTTATAATGATATAAAAATCACAGAATCAATTAGTTATGAAAAAAATAAAACAATATTAGGTTTTTCAACTAACTCAAATGAAACGGTGCAAACCAAAGGTGGCGTGCAACATATACAAGCGTTTGTAACCAAACCAGGCATTATAAAAACCAAAGATGCGATTGAAGGCATTATTTTTAAAGGCATCGGAAAAGATTTTGACTGGCGTTTTTTAGACCAGTATTGGCAAAAAGGCAAACCTTTAACGCTCAAAGACACAACCATATCAAGAGGAATTGTGATTTCGCAACAAACGGCAGATCGCTTAAAATTGGAACTTGGTCAAAAATTTATCATTTATTTTGTTGAAAACGGAGAACAAATCAAGCGCGTTTTTGACGTGACTGGCGTTTATAAAACTGGCCTTGAAGAATACGATAAAAAAATTGCGCTCATCGATATTCGTATATTGCAACAAATAATGGGTTGGAAACCAGACCAAGTGGCTGGTTACGAAGTGTATCTCAACGATATTTCAGACCTCACGCCCATGACGGAACATATTTACCAAAATATACTCGACAATACGCTAACTGCCGAAACGATACGAGAAAAGTTTCCTAGTATTTTCGATTGGATAGAACTGCAAGACGTAAACGGCTACGTCATTCTCGGTCTGATGCTTTTGGTCGGTATTATCAATATGATTACTGCGTTGTTGATTTTGATTTTAGAACGAACCAATATGATTGGAATTTTGAAATCAATGGGACAAAGTAATTGGGATATTCGCAAGATATTTTTGTATCATGCGTCCATTATTGCTGCAAAAGGTTTGATTTGGGGTAATATTATCGGTATTTCGCTTTGTTATTTGCAACTATATTTTAGTTTCATCAAACTTTCGGAAGCTGACTATTATTTGTCGTATGCACCAATCTTGATGAATTGGTCTGGCATTTTGTTTTTAAATATATTGACACTTTTCATCATATTTTTAGCGTTGATTATTCCCTCCGTTTTGGTCAG
>JAYUJV010000654.1:0-4546 GCA_043764975.1 Saprospirales bacterium | reverse complement strand
CTTCGGCTACTTGCGACCAATTTATTTTATTAAAATAAGGATAAAAAGTACAGGTATCTCGCTCGAATGGATTTTTGAGCCCACTCAAATAATATTCGTAACTGCGCGAAGTGGCATCAAATCTGGCATGAGCATCGTGTGCCACTGACGCGATGTGTTGCAGCGCAATGTCATAAGGCAAAATGCCATTGAGCCGAAATAGAAAATTGACTGGTAATTCGCCGTCCCAATCCCAATGCGCCACATAATGCTTTGCGTGTACACCCGAATCCGTGCGCCCACAACCCAGCAACTCGACTGGTGTTCTACACAAAATCGCCATCGCTTCTTCGAGCGTTTGCTGCACCGAATTGGCATTCGGCTGTCGCTGCCAACCTTTATAATGTGTTCCCAAATAGGACAATGTGATGAAATAACGCATAAAACGGAAATGGGAAAATTAAAGTAATTAAAATAATGAAGAAAATTAAAATAATAATAAATCAAAATTGTCAGTTAGTCATTTTTGTCGCTTAGTCTTTGATAATCAAAAAATCATTAAATTATTAAAATAAAATTGTATTGATATAAGATATTGAAAATCAGCTTTTTATAAAAATATTTAGCAACGTTTTAGCAATTTTAGCTTTGACGTTTTTATGCCCAAACTACGTTTTATTATAAACTGATTTTAAATAAAAAACATATAAAATCGAAGGTTTTAATGACTTTGCTCTGCGTTCTCTGCGTCTCTGCGTGAAAAATCAAATGCCGAAGGCATTTTAAAATCCCCAAGCAGAAATGATTGAGCAATAATTAACAACTACCGCACCAACCGAAATCGCCATGGCCACAACGCATGATCACCAGCATAATCCACGCCAACTCTGGGACTGGCAATTATCTGCTGCTCGCTAACTTCGATGTTGTGGTCTTCTATCCAAATCAGACTATTGGCATCGCTGACCGAATGATTGGTATGGCTCGTATCTATGCCCAATGCTTTGCTGAGTGTGCCTGGCCCAGCGCTCAAGTTTGGTTTTTTGGCCTTGAGTTCACGTCGTTCGAGCATGGTTTCGATGCCATCGAGTGGTGCAATGGCTCTTATCAAGACTGCGTGCGGCATATCTTTTTCAGCCGTCACGACATTGAATAAATGATGAAGGCCGTAACATAAATAGACATACGCCACGCCGCCTTCGGCAAACATGACTTCGGTACGTGCCGTTCGGCGATTGTTGTACGCGTGACAAGCCTTGTCGTCGGGCCCGCGATAGGCTTCAGTTTCGATGATGATACCACTCGTTTTCAAGCCGTCAAGCTGACTTACAAGTACTTTGCCGAGCAAGTCTTTTGCCACTTGCACGACGTCTGTACGCGTATAAAAGGCTTTATCGAGTCTTGGATTCATCACAAATCAGCTTTATAAGTCAAGCCAATTTGCGCTCGAAGCGCGTCCATAATCGTTAGTATATCTAAGGTATTTTGTGGCGTCCAAAGTGAATTTTCAATTAAACCTTGATTTAGACATTCCATGACAGCAATCGCTTCGTAATTGTAGCCATGCGTATTCCATTCATAATCAATGTGTTGTGAAGTACCATCGTACAAATGTAACGAAATACGCGGACAGGCTTCATGGAATCGACCATGTAGTTTTATGTTTCCTTTTTCGCCATAAATAATGGTTTCGGTTTCGGTCAAGGTTGCGACTGAGCTATGAATCATGGCCAAAGCCTTATCTTTATATTTAAAATTGGCTACAAAAGATTCGTCCACACCAGTGTTGCCGATATGTGCCATACTTTGCATAGCTGTTGGTTTTCCGAGCAACAAATAGGTCATGAATATGGGATAAATACCGACATCGAGCAACGAGCCGCCACCTAAATCTGGATTGAGTAAGCGATGATTGCCATCTTGATGAGCCAAATGAAATCCGAAATCGGATTTTATACTTTTTATAGCTCCAATTTTATCATCTGCAATCCAAGCTAAAGTTTGGCTAATCTGTGGTAAAAACCGAGTCCACAACGCTTCCATGACGAAGGTTTGGTTTTGCTTCGCTATATCGAATGTCAATTGCGCTTCAGCGCGATTGATGCCGAATGGTTTCTCGACCAAACAAGGTATTTTATGACTCAAGTACAGACTCGCTAACGCGCAATGCGAGCTGTGCGGCGTGGCGATATATATGATGTCTAAATCGGGACAATCGAGCATGGCTTCGTAAGTGCCAAAAGCGTGCGTTGCTTTGTAGGTTGCCGCAAAATCATCAGCACGAGTTTGGTCTTTTGCTGCAACCGCCCAAATCCGTGCATTGGGAATGGTTTGCAAATCTTGTGCGAATTTATGCGCAATTTTACCCAAACCCACGATTCCCCAATTGTATATTTTTGACATGATTTATAAATATTTTGTAAACATTTAGCACTGGTCGAATAAAGTAAAATTTCTGAGATTATGTTCAATTTTTAATAAAAATATGCAATAGACAATAAGCAAATTTTACCCAAAAGTAGTTTGCCTTTTGCTAATTGTCTGTTGCCTATTGAAACGTGGAATGAAAAAAGCCTAAAAAATGTTCACTTTCATACGTAAGCCCAAGTTTTACCCTTTATTCTGTTTCAATTTCTCCTCATGCGCTTTGAGCAATTCTTTGACTATTTTTTTGACTTGGTGCGAAAATTCTTTATCTTGTATCCAATGGTAATATTGGCGATCTTTATACACAACTTCGCCGACTGGCTGACCGATGAATTTTCCGAAATTGAAAACCACCACATTGTTGGCATCGTATTTTAGACGCATGGTTACGTCGAGTATGCTCGCATCGTTCGTAAAATCGTGCAATACTTGTATGTCGTTTTTGATGGGTTGCTCGTGTATTTTACCGTCAGCGTCTATAAAATCGACGCCATCATAACGTTGCAATTGACCTTTGAACACATCGAGTGTAGCGCGGACATCGGCCATGGCATCGTGTGCATCAATGAGTTCGCGTTGGCAATAAAAAGCTAAGGCAGCTCGGAGTGTACGTGGCTCCATTTTATAAAAAATACGTTGCACGTCTATCAATCGACGTGTCGAAAGGTCGAAATCTAAGCCAACGCGTGCAAATTCTTCTGACAGCATCGGTATATCGAAGCGATTGGAGTTGTAACCGCCCAAATCAGCTGCGCCGATAAAGTCAAACAACTGTTGCGACACTTGTTGAAATGACGGTTTATTGGCCAAATCTTTTGGCGTAATGCCATGTATCGCCATCGACTCTTCCGAAATCGGTATGCCTGGATTGATGAGCATTTCGAGTTCTTCCATTTTGCCATCTACATAGATTTTGACCAAGGCAATCTGCAATATCCGATCCCGAATGACGTTCAGACCAGTTGTTTCTACATCAAAAAAAACGATGTTGCGAGTTAAATTTAATTGCATTTTATTAAAAATTAAAAATGGAAAAATGTTGAATTAAAAATTATATAAAATCTTGATAGTTAATATATTATATTTTTATTATAGTCTATAATTACTCGAATTTAGCACTTTCGATTTTCGTTTTAATAAGAATTTTTCTCACAGATTTCACAGATTAACACAGATGTTATTTGCTATTCGTGAGTTTTTTCTCTCACAGATTTCACAGATTAACACAGACGTTATTTGCTATTCGTGAGTTTTTTCTCTCACAGATTTCACAGATTAACACAGACGTTATTTGCTATTCGTGAGTTTTTTCTCTCACAGATTATACAGATTAACACAGACGTTATTTGCTATTCGTGAGTTTTTTCTCTCACAGATTTCACAGATTAACACAGATGTTATTTATACTACTTTTTTAAACTCTCGCTTCCTCACGTTTCTCACGACTCACGAAAAAAAATTGCGACTAGCAATTGCTCTCACGACTCACGATTGCCCCTCTCGCAAAGCAACTTTCGACTCTCGATTTTCGACTCTCGATTAATTCTCACGATTTTACGATAAAAAAATATCCCACAACTTCTTACTAACCAACAGCACGACCACAACCAACAGCACGACACGTATGAATTTGCTGCCTCTCAAAATCGCCATGCGACTACCCATATAACTACCGATTACGTTTGAGATGACCAACGGAATGGCAGCTGGCCAAAACACCATACCTTTTGAAAACAAGATAATCCACGAGCTAATATCGCCAGACACGTTTACGACTTTCGAGATAGCGGAGGCTTTCAGAAAATCGAAGCCGATGATGCTCACGAAGGCAAAAACCAAGAGTGTGCCTGTGCCTGGCCCGATCAATCCGTTGTAAAATCCACAGACGGCGGCGACGCTGGCAGTGGCGTAAGGCAAACGCTCAGGCGTGAAATGTATGGATTCGGATTGCCCCAAGTCTTTTTTGAAAAAAGAGTATATCGCGACGAACACAATGACCGATAACACAATGATATTCAGCACTTTGGGCGGAATCAAAACTGCCAAATTGATGCCGATATAAGAACAAGCACAAGCCGAAACAGCGCAAATCAATAACATTCGAGTTGGCAATTTTACGTTTTGGAGGTAGTTCCATGCC
>JAYUJV010000653.1:0-13546 GCA_043764975.1 Saprospirales bacterium | reverse complement strand
AAATAACCGAAGTTACCTTTTTCGTTCATCGTGATACCAAAATCGTCAGATTTTGTATTGATCGGAAAACCTACATTTGTAGGATCTGAATATTCGTTGCCGTCAGCGATGTCTGTATAATAAATATCATAACCACCTAAGCCAACTTGTCCATCAGATGCGAAATACAAACGATTGTTTTTGTGGATGTAAGGAAAAACCTCATGGCCTTCAGTGTTTACTTTAGGTCCAAGATTAACTGGAGGACTCCAGCTACTACCTTGTTTTTCGGATACATAAATATCCATACCACCAAAACCTCCTGGCATATCAGAAGTAAAATATAGCTTTTGTCCGTCAGCCGAAAGCGTCGGGTGAGCAGTGTTATATTCATCGCTATTGAATGGCAATTCGGTCACATCTGACCAACTTTGCGCACTACCTTTAGCTTCATAAATTTTTAGTAAGATATGACCTTCGTCATCTGTACCTGTTTTACCTTTATTGTAGTTGTTTCTAGTAAAATAAATAGTACCACGATCTGGCGAAAAAGTTACCGCCGCTTCATGGTATTTAGAATTTAATTTCTTAGAAAACTTCTCAGGTTTGCCGTACATATAGTCAGCTGCAGCAGATGCGCCTTTCGATTTAGCTTCTACTTGATACAACTCATTGAAAGCAAAACCTGTCCAAGTATGTTCACGTTTTACGGCTGTACCTTGATCGCGCTCAGATGCAAAGATTACTTTGTCACCATAGATTGCAGGGCTAAAATCATCGAAAGCAGAGTTAAAATCCATGTGTTTCACTTGGTAAAGTGGCGCACTTTTGGTCAATAATTCGTTTTCGTAATCGCAAGCCTTATTGAGGTATTGGCCACGTGAATCGCCAGGAACAGCTGCCGCAAACTGCGCATACCATTCTTTAGCCAAATCACATTTACCATTGCGCTGCAATGATTCGCCATAATAGAGCTTATGAACTGGTTCTACATTGGTTTGGCGCACAACTTGTGCATACCAAAACTCAGCATTTTCCCAGTCGTTTACCTTTCGGTAACATTCTGCAATTAAAATTTTAGCATCAGGGTTATCTTCTTTTTCGAGAAGCTGATTGAGCAATACAATAGCGGGACGATATGCAACGTCTTTCATGTATTGCTTTGCACGCTTAACCTTTGCTGACTGCGCCGAAGCACCCAACACGATAAGCATACACACGATAAATAAAGCAATAGGTCTGAATTTCATGACTATGTTCAGTATTAAATTATTGTTTGGGAAATACTTTTCTCCAACAGGAAATAAAAGATAATTTTATAATTATTTGAAAATCAATTATTTATACTTAATAAAATATTATATATTAAGAATATTGATAAAAGATAATAAAAAAACTTGTATCTATATATATCTGATTTTTTTCAAATAAATATAAATAAATACAAGTTTTGGTAAAATAATAAGTAAGATTAGAAATAACGTGGCGTAACCACTTTTTTCTCTTTGTAATCAAATTCGTAACCTAAGAATAACTCGAAAGAACCTTGTGTTGGTTTTTGCAATTTTGTAAGGTTATAATCATAAGCTGCACCGATGCGCAAGCCTGAAGGCAAATTGTAAGCAATCCAACCATTTACAGATGATACTGACGACAATGCTTTGCCATCTTTATCAACCGAAAATTGCTCGAAAGCCGAACGATAAGCTGCACCTACCCAAAACTGTTGGTAAAATAACAATGATAAATCAATGTCAAAACCTGTTGGTGCTGCAACTTTCTTTTTATAAAAATCCTTATTCAAAGAACTCAATAAACCTACATTACGAATCATGATAGATGGCTTGAAAATCAAGGCATCGCCGTTGATTGGAATCGCTGCACCAATTGTCGTAAAATAATGACGATATTGAGATGAATATGGTTTGCCAGGCGTAGTTGTTTTGCCATAAGCCCACTCCACTAAGTGAGGTGAACTAAAACCAAAGTAAAAACGCTTTGTAGAATAATACAAACCTGCACCAAAGTTTGGTGTAGTTCTGTTTATAGAAGCAAAACTTGGATCTGTTTTATCTAATAAATCAACTTTGCTTGGATCCAAAGTATAGTTTTGGAAACCAGCTTGCAAACCAATCGAAAGTTTTGCTTTTGTACCTATCGGAATACGATACGCATAGCTAAAATCAGCCGAAAACGTGTTCGTCGGGCCAAGGTTATCATTCATGATAGATGCTCCTACACCTACTCTGTTGTTTTTTAATGGCGTGTGACCAGTCAAACTTTGAGTTTGAGGCCCACCTTTTATGCCCCACCACTGCGTACGATGAAACAAGCCTAACGACAAGTGATCGTTTGCACCCGCATAAGCTGGATTGAAAGCCAGTGTGTTGAACATATATTTTGTAAACATTGGATCTTGTTGAGCAAAAGCTATATGCACAGACAAAAATGTTCCAATAACAAGGGTCAAAATCTTTTTCATTGATAAGTATTTTTAAAATGAATTAGTTTTGGTATCGCAAAATTAATAATATTATTTAGTTTATTATAACGATTTAAGAACCACGAATGGTTACAAAAAAAGTATCTTTTTTAATCAAAAAGCGTTATTTTTTAATCATAACAAGTTATTTTCATAAAAATAACGCTTTTGAATATAGTATTGCAATTATCGTGCTATTTGTAACCAACCCGTAAAAGTTTTAGTTGGTTGATCTTTTCCTTCAAATCTACATAGCGCGTAATAGTATGTGCCGTCTGGCAAATCGCTGTTGTTCCAAGTTCCGCCCCAATCGTTTTTGTAATCAGTCACTCTAAAGACTTGATTGCCCCAACGATTAAAGATTACTAATTCACTTCCTGGGAAGTTTTCGATACCATCTATCACAAAGGTATCGTTTTTGTTGTCACCGTTCGGCGAGAAACCATTATAGACATGGAAATCTTTTGCCTGTGGAGAAATATAAACAATCACATCTGCTGTATCACAAACTGTACCTACACAAACGATATACGTGAATGTATCTTTGCCTGTGAAACCAAACTCAGGTACATACATTATTTTGTTCGATTTCGTATCGACGATAGCCGAACCATGATTTGGTCCTTTGCCGCCATTTACTTTAGGCAATAATTTTACTGTTATTTTTTGTTTTACAGTATCGCCAAGTATATCATTTTTCAAGACATCTATCGTTTTGGCAGCATTCAAGGTCGTTGTATCTTTATCGTCAATGGCCTTTATTTTACTCTTATCGCTGATTGTTGCGAAGATGGTTGTGCTATCACAAACACCTTTTGCATTACAGATTACGATACAAGCTGTGTCCACACCAGGCGTTAAACCTGTTATCTTGATACACTTCGTTATCGGATCAATCTCAAATTTAGCGTTTTTACCTGATAGTTTTGGACACTTGTTTACAATACTTGTGACAGGGCCTGCAATTCTTGAAGTATCGATACAAACTGTTTTTGTAGCCGAAACCAATAGATTTTCGTCAATAACAAGTGGTATTAGCTTCTTTACGGTCACAATGACTGTTAGCGAATCTGATTTTCCGAAGCTATCTGTGACTTTTATACAGGCTGTATCTGTACCAATTTGTAAGCCATTATATGTGATACTTAAGCCTGGGCCGCCATTTATTGTCGTACAAGCCTTTAATGTATCTATCGTGAATGTAACTTGTGTACCCGAAAGTTTAGGACATAAGTTCTGAATTTTTGTTATTTTACCGTTCAACTTCAGCACCGCTGTATCCACACAATAAGTCTTCGTTTGGTATTGGAAGATTGTATCTTTCACGATAGCAATTTGTGGTTTTACTGGCACTACATTTACATAAACTGTTGCTGTGTCTTTATCACCATTTTTGTCTATCAAGACAATACAAGCTGTATCCACGCCAGTTTTTATACCTGTAAATGAAATACCAAATCCACTCTTGCAAGGCGTTGTAGTACCTTTAGGTTGGATTTTGATACTTGCATTTGTACCCGATAATTTCGGACAAGCATTATATATGCTATCTATGTCTGCACCTAAATCAAAATCTTTGGCATCGAAACAACGGAAACCTGTAATGGTTTCGCCTACGTTGTCAGTGTAAACATTTGGCTTTCGTTTTTTAGTGACTGCTGTCAGAAAGACCGAAACAGTGTCTGTTTTGCCATCTACATCAACTAAAACTAAGCAAAGTGTATCTGTACCAACCGTCAAACCTTTAAAGATAATACCTGGGCCTTTACAAGCTGGTAAGTTTTTATTGAGTGTAGCGGTTACGTTTTTACCAGATGATTTTGGACATATATTGATGATTGTATCAATAGCTCCAATATTTAATTTTTTAATATCTATACAAATATACTTCGTTTCTGTTACAAAAACAGTGTCGTATATTGGTTTTATGATTAATTTCGGTACAACCGTAATGTAAACCTTTACAGTATCTTTCTTACCAGTATCGTTGTCTTTAATTTCGATACAAGCCGTGTCTTTACCTGGTTTCAAACCAGTAGAACTCACTGATACTCCAATGCCACCATTTGCAAGACAAGATTTATCTAAGTCCGCTGCAATATCAGCGTTTTTAACTTTATTGATAAATAAATTGGTAATCGTTAAATTTGTACCAACTTTATTTTTTAAATCTGTTGCTTTGATACATATTTTCTTCGTAGCACTTACTTGTACTGTATCATAAAGTACACCTGGTTTAGTCGGAATGATACCGCCTTTTACCGTAATGTACATTATAGTTGTATCACATTTAGTCTGCGTACAAGTTACGATACAAGCCGTATCAACACCCACTACTTTCGTTGCATTGTACTCAACGCAATAGGTCGTTGGATTTAATTTGAATGTAACGTTTGTACCAGATTTATTTTGACATAAATTTTGGAAAGACTTGATTGGCGCTCCATTTGCAAAAGCCAAATCGATACAAAGTTCTGATCCTGTGGATATTGCGAGTGTGTCTCTATAAACTTTCGGGCCAACTGGCACTACGCCAGTTCCTACGTTTACATATAAATATGTGGTGTCACATATCTTTTTTGAATCGCAAGCGATAATGATTGCTGTATCAACGCCTTGTGATAAACCTGTATAATAAATACATTTTTTATCTGCTGAAAGCGTAAAGTTTACCGCAGAACCTGCTGTGTTCGGTCGGATATTGACAACTGAAACTGCTTTATTGGCAAATAATTGATCGAATTTGATACAAGTCGTATCTTTTTGTCCAACCTTTATGTTGTCTGTAATAATATCTGGCGTAATACACTGATAATAAGCATAAACGGTATCAATACAACCTGTTGTAGGGTTAGTGACTACAATTCGGTGTGCGCCTGTTTCAAACGAAATCTTTACACCTTGCGCTTTTAGTCCGATATTGAAACCTAAAACTGAAGGCGAAGAGAAGGTTGTCTGGATTACGTTTATATTTGAATAAGTATTGCCAGGAAATCCACCTACTATTTGTTTACTTGCCGTCAATAATTTCCATGCGCCTTTTTTATCATTGAAATTCATTGAATCCACAAGACCTTGTAGCGTATTGAATGTAAAACCATAAGTTTTACCATTTACATTCCAAGAAGTAACTTCGTAAGGGCCAACTGCACCACCGCCGAAAAGCGTAGTGTAAGAGTATGAACGAACTGTATCGAAATCACAACCTTTTTTAGTACCTGTATATAATACACCATCAATCGTGAACGTATATTTTAGAGCTTCCGTCAATGTAAATTTAGGAATACAAAATTCGCCTTTCAAACCACATTTGTTTGATTGTGCAAATAATGTATCGCTTGGTATTACGCTACAAGATTTTACGGTTGTGTAATACATCAAAGTCGTATCTGATTTGCCAGATGTAGTCTTGATGATGATATTGGCTGTATCAACACCAAAAGTCAAACCTTCTATGTCGATACAAGTATTGTTAGCATTGATTGTAAACTTTACGTTTTTACCTGACAACAATGGTAATGTGTTCGTTACAGAAGTAATTTTACCGAAACCTAATGTATCTATGCAATATTTAGTTTTTTGACCTTGATTCACAACACCATTTACAAAATGGAGTCCGAATGGAGATAATTTTTTCTGAACCTCTACATCAAGGTAAGTCGTATCGCAAATGTTGTTTGCATCACAAGTTAAAAGACAAGCCTTACTTGTACCTATTTTGTTGCCTACATAGCTGATACACGAATCGCCTGATGCGATGGTATAAGTTACTGGATCATTAGCAACTGGACATAAATTAGTGAGTGATTTTACTTTACCTGTCAATTGTGTTGTGGAAACACAATATTTACCGTTTTGACCCGCATTAATGGTCTTTTTGACAGTTTCTGAAGATGTACAAGCTACAATAATGTTCATCGAATCCACTTTGGCACTACTAGGTTCAGTTCCTTTTAGGACATATTTACCTACTGCCAAACGAATAAGTGACCCATTTGCTGCATATTGTATATTAGCACCAAGCGAAGAAACAGTACTTACTACTGCATCGGGTACAATACGCATCAAGCCGTACTTGCCTTTACCTGGTTTTAGCGCAACCAAAGATTTTTTGGTAGCGTCTAATGTCCAATTTGCAGTTGGATCCCATTTTTTGAGCGAATCTACTAATATTGGAATTGAAGCAACTTTTTTATTCAAAAAAAGTTTTCCATTCAATCTTACCGAATCAATGGTGTAAGGGCCAGTGCTTACCAAATCTACATAACTGTAGTTTACAGTAGTGTCAATTTCGCAAGTTTTGTATGGGCCTGCAAAAGGTTTACCATTCAGCATAAACTTATACGTAGATGCCTTTGATGGAGCAATTCCACTCAGACAAATAGTAGATGAGTCTTTCGCGCAATTGGATACACTCTTGATCACTTTGTGATCTTTGAAAAATCCGGTTTGAGCAGTCGCACCAATGCTTAAAAACATTAGGAGTGACCAGATAGTAGATCGTAGCATAAAATTCATGGGAAACTCTTTTAAACTTTTTTATTTAAGC
Source organism: Saprospirales bacterium (assembly GCA_043764975.1). Lineage (GTDB taxonomy): Bacteria > Bacteroidota > Bacteroidia > Chitinophagales > Saprospiraceae > JAYUJV01. The sequence goes on along the minus strand of JAYUJV010000653.1, from coordinate 6,536 downwards.
AGTTTCTGGTTAATAAAAAGTTGAGTAAAATATTATTTTATAAAAAAGAAAGGGTTTGCACTATTACCCAAAAGGCTAAAGCGCACAAACCATGCCAATAAATATACAAAAAATATAATATATAAAACGTTATTTTGCAATGACTTGCAGCTAATAGGGGGGATAACGTTTCGTGATTCGTAAAATAAAATATTTACAACAAACTGACTGTCAATACAATATCAAATATCAAGCCAAGTCTATTTTCATTAAAACTCATATTCACGATTATACAATTAGTATTAAAATAAATATTAATACCAAAGTATGAATATTTATTGGTAATGCAAATATGCGGTATTTGTGACAATTATTCGCTTTTTTAAAAACATATTTTTTATTTTAATATTACTTTTAACAAAAAATATCTAGTAAAAATAGTGTTCCATAGATACAACTCGCAATGCCATTGGTCGTAAAAAAAGCCATATTTACCTTCGTTAAATCATTGGGTTTTACTAAAGTATGCTGATAGCTAAGCAATAACAAAAAGATAACTAAGCCCACAAAATGTATGGTATGGAATATGTCATCGAATCGCCCCAATTGCATGGCTGCCAATGTCATAAAGATAGCACAACCGATGTGCAACACGATAGAAAGCCGTAAAGCGCCTGTTTTGCCCAATACAACTGGGATTGAATGTAGTTGTTGGCCTTTGTCAAATTCCTCATCTTGCAAGGCATAAATCACATCGAAACCAGAAACCCAACACAATACTGCCAAGCCATAAAATATAGGTAATATATCAAACGCGCCTGTGACAGCCAAATATGCGCCAACTGGTGCTAAACCAAGACCAAGACCAAGCACCAAATGGCAAAAAGCCGTAAATCGCTTCGTGTAGCTATAGCCCAACACAACCATTAAGGCTACAGGCGATAGCATAAAACAAAGCGAATTGATGAAATAAGTTGCTAATATAAATACAAAACAACTCAAAATAACGAACGTCAAAGCTGCTTTGGGTGCAATGATGCCCGCAGGAATCTCCCGAATCTGGGTGCGTGGATTCTTTTGATCAATGTCTCGATCCAAATATCGATTGAAAGCCATGGCCGCGCTGCGTGCCGAAACCATGCAAACCAATACTAAAGCGAGTAACGCCCAACTCAATCTTTCGCCATGCGCCAATGTGCCTAAACTGAATCCGACCATCGCAAATGGCAATGCAAAAATGGTGTGGCTAAACTTAATTAGTGACAGGTAATTTTTTACCATAACGTATTTTATCTTTTAATTTTTTCAATACCTACATAACAGACAAACGCCTGTACAGTTGCATAAGTACAGGCGTTTGTGAAAAATATCTAACAAAAGACTACTTTTTTTCTGGATTCAGCGGTGTCACGATTCCTTTGATATAAAGGAAAGTTTGCGCAGGATCAGTGTTAGCAGTGATTGTGATTGTTTTGTTTACTTCGCCGCTACCCATACTTTTGCCAGTAGAGTTGAACACCGCTTTGATTTCGCTCTCCGCACCTGGCTTGATAGGTTCTTTGTCCCAAGTTGGTGTTGTACAACCACAACTTGCCTTTACGTCTTTGAGCAACAAATCGTTTTTGCCAGTGTTTTTGAACTTAAATACGTGTTCTACGATTGTACCATCTACTATTTTGCCAAAATCATAAGAATCTGCTTTATTGAAATCAATAGATGTCAAAGGCCCAGAAGGCGCAGTTTCTTGAGGTTGTATTGTAGTTGCGCCAGGAGTGACTGTGCCTGTGGCATCAACTTTAGTTTCGTTTTTGCAAGCCACCAATGCTACGATAAGTGCCAATGTGCTTAAAATTTGTATTTTTTTCATTTGAGTATTTTTTAAATTCATTATTTAAATGTTGTCACAAAAGTAAGTATTAATAAATAGAATCGACAAATATTTTATAATTTTAAATCAAAATTAACATATATAATTTCGATTTTTATCTTTATTTATAAAATAATAAAAAATAATAAAATATTATGAATAAAATAATTGATTATTAATAAAATGTGACTTATCTTTAAATTTGAAATAAAAAATCTTTATTTATTCAATTAAAAAAATAAAAATTCTAGTTATTTCAAGTATTTAATCTTTATTCTTTTCTCACATACTAAACACAATTTAAATTATGAAATTAAAATTTCTACAAAAAAATGTATTGGCGTTGCTCACGAGCTTCGCTCTGTTGTTCCACTTTGTGGCAAATGCGCAAACTACTATACCTTCATTAAGTGGTAATAGTGGAAATGTGATTGGTACATTGCAAAGCCATGCGAACGAATCCATTTATCTTGATGCTGAAGTTGGTAATTGCAATTTTACATCCAATGCCACTTCGATGACAAGTATTGGTTTGTCAGCATTTGCATTAAGTACAGTTACCACTCCAAATAATGGAAACGCTTTTAGCGGTATAAGCATTTACATGAAAGACGTTCCAGCCGCTACTACAACTATAGCTGCTGGTAGTTACTCACTTACAGGCTATACGCTTGTATATTCAGGTTCTATTACTTTTGCAGCCATTAACACTTGGACTTACGTAAACCTCACAACACCGTATGTCAGATCGCCAGGTACTAACTTACAAATCTTATTCATAAGAACTGATAATGTTTTACATACCGGGTTCTCTGCTAACTGCTCCAATGGTAACTCTGCTGCTGGTACTGGAGCACTCACTACAAGAAGATACAACAATGCTACTGCGGTTTCTACGTCTTCAATTTTAACGCCAGCATCTCCTTTCCGTATGGGCGTTTCTTTTCGTAGAATAAATCCTAATGATGCCGCAGTAACACAAATATACACACTCGGAAAAATCCCGATTCCTTATGCAACACCACACGTCATCAAAGCCAATGTAACAAACGTTGGTTTGAATGCAATGACGAATATTGCTGTCAATCTTAATGTGACGGGCGCAAATGTATTTTCTACATCGACCGTGATTCCAAGTTTAGCCGTTGGTGCGAGTACTGTGGTTTCATTCAATCCTTTTATACCAACCAATCTGGGTACAAATAGTATCAATGTAAGTTTAGGTGCAGATGATATTGCATGTAATAACTTATTGACAGTTAGCCAATTGGTTTCAGGAAATGCCTACACTTATGCTTATGGTACTGTGAGTAATGGCGGTGTAGGATTCACGGGCGCAACAGGTGATTTTGTAGCCAAATTTAATACCAATACCGCAACTACTGTCAACCAAGTGAGTGTGAATTTTGCAGGTAGTGGTCAGCCTTTCAAAATTGGTATTTGGGATGCGTCTGTAACAGGAACGCCTAACGTTTTACTGTGGGAATCTACGGCTCAAACAAGTACAACTGGTGTATTTACTTTGCCAGTCAGTCCTGCGGTTGCTGTGTCAGGAGACTTTTTCGTTGGTGTGCGACAGACAGGTACAGTAAATGTAAATTTTGCTTATCAATCAGAAGCACCAATTCGTCCGACTACATTCTATTTTACCTCGCCAACAGGTGGAACAACTTGGACGGACTTTGCGCCTAACAGTCCATTCAAATTTATGGTAGAGCCACGTCTTACCCTTGCCAATGATGTGGGTGTATCTAGTATTGTATTACCAGCTGGTGGTTCAACTATAGAGATTTGTAACACACCAATTACACCATCTGCCAACGTTTCAAACTATGGTGCGAATGCTCAGACCAATTTGAGCGTAACCATGACTATCAAAAAAGCTGGTACTGCTGTTTTTACAGATACGCAAGTGATTCCGAGCATGGCTTCTGGAGCATCTGCGGTTGTTACGTTTGCATCCTTTAATCCAGGAACGCTTCCTGCAGGTACAACTGCTTTTACTACCGAGTGTACAACATCACTTGCAAGTGACTTGGATCCTACGAATGATAAAGTTTCAAATGCTTTTAACGTAATATCAAGTACTTTCTCGGGAAGTTCTGCTACTTATAAATATGCAAATCGTTACGCTTGTGCAGCTGCCAACCCATTATTACCAGCTGCAAATTATAGTTGGATAACACAAACAGCTAGCGAAATCACTTGGGCAATTGGCGATGATGAAATACAACCTTTAACTTTACCATTCGGATTTTCATTTTTTGGCACGGTCTATAATACAGCTTATGTATCATCGAATGGTTGGGTCAGCTTTACGGATCCGACTGCACTTACGCAAGCAGTTCAACGTGCAACAGTAGCGATACCGACAGCTGGCGGTATCGAAAACTATATTGCAGGTGCATTGAGAGATATGGATATGACCGCCGCTACATTCTCGGATACGCATTTATATTATGGTGGAACACCTTCGCAATATGTGATTACTTACTGGCACGTACACGCGTTTGGCGCGCTTGTAGGGGATTATATCACATTCCAAATTATCTTGAATGAAGATGGAAGTATAAAATTGCAGTACAACGATGCTGAATCTACGACCGTTTTACCAACAGCTATCACAAATGGCTCAACGGTTGGTATCGAAAACTCGACTGCTTCGGAAGGTATTCAGTACAGATATTTAACAGCTGGTGGCCCAATGTTCGGTTCGCCGATGGCGGTTGATTACGTGTTGCTTACACCACTCCCTTTACGTTTGTTGTCTTTTGATGCTGAAAACAAAAATCATGTCAATAACTTGACTTGGAAAACAAGCGCTGAAGTGAACACAAGCCGTTTTGAGGTAGAAAGAAGTTTTGATGGTAATAAATACAGCAAAATGGGCGAAGTAAAAGCCATAAATATTCGTGAAAAACAAAATACTTATACTTTTACAGACGTGAAACCAATAGAAGGTTTGAACTACTATCGTTTAAAAATGATTGACCTCGATGGTAAATCTACGTATAGTATGATTCGCGTTATCAACTCGACTTCTACGGTACAAAACGTGAAGGTTTATCCGAATCCGACATCGAATGTAATCACGACAGACTTTAGCCTCGAAGAAGAAAACGAAGGTATGATTCAGATTTTTGACGCTTTGGGTTCAATGGTTTCGCAGCAAGCTGCGGACTATAAAGCTGGTGCAAATCGTGTCAGAACCGATGTTTCGGCTTTGCCAGCAGGTATTTATTTTGTCAAATTAGGCTTAAAAGATCAAGTGATTTACTTGGATAAGTTTGTGAAGCAGTAAAGCCTCCCTAAACGGCGAAGCCCTCAACAAAGTTAATCCCTCCAAAGGAGGGACTTGCTAATGGAGTGGCAAACGTTTAGTATTTTTTTTAAATTTTATTTTTTAAAATACTGACAATCAATTATTTATAAATAATTAAATTACGTTTTGAAGGCTCTGTGCATCTTATAATGATAAATTATATTGAGTTGCATAGAGCCTTTTTTATTGAAAAACTTGTGATGACTATGGTTTAAAAGTTTGTGGTTTACTTTTTATGTAAATCTACTCAAAGACAACTAAATACACAATGACATTAAAAAAATTGAAACTAACACGCTTTCTGAATTTATCTTTATTGGGACTATTGATGATATTTTATTCTTTTTCATGCAAAAATGAAAAAGAACAGAAAAAAGTACCCGAAGTAAATGTAAAAAAGCAAAGAGAAATCCCCCATGGATAGTATGCCCTTTGCAGTAGCTGTTCGGAAAATAAAGGAATTGAACTATTTACTTGAGTGTAATAAAAAAGACAATTATTACCAGATTAATATGTTTACAAATTATCAACATGATTACTTGGTTTTTACTTTTAGTTTAAAAAACTCAAAAATTGATACCTTATATTTCACTCATTTTATACCAGGATCAAGTGGTGATATTAAAAAAAATAAATACTTTTATTTAGTAAAGTCAAGAGATAATCAATCGCTCATTTGTTATTATAACAAACCTAAATTAATGAAAATAACAAAAAATAATGAAAATTTAGTCAATTATTTTGATAAAACTATTTGGACTATTCAAGATAAAATAGCAGAAAACAAAGCAATGGACGGCGATACTTATTTAGTATATGGACGAAAGAATAATCAAGCAATAACACTTTATCGAAATAGCTATGGCGATACTTTATTCAATACCAATATGAAAGCACTTATCAATTTATGTAAGATAAAGGATTTTAAGTTGGGTATATTCAAGTAAATCTATGTCAGCATTTTCATAAAAATCTAAATGCTTCACATCAAAAAATGCTTCATTTTACAATAAAAGATGAAGCATTTTATTTTTTAAAGTCATATTATTTTATTTAAGCATAAGATAAAGCAATATTTTTTTTACTTTTGTAAATTTAGAAACAAAGAATTTAAGATTTGAAACGATTTACGCTACTTACGCTACTCTACTCCATACTATTACCTTTCGGAAATGCTCAAAATACCGTAAGTATCAATATCCGTATTGCTCAGATAACCGAAAAAATGGTAAGTCTGGAGCAAACGACAGATCTGATACTGAAAAAAACGGATCACCGCGAATTTGCGGTGAATGGCAGCGCTATCAATGCCACTTTCAACATTACCGAGCCGACCACGATTCAGCTCGCTTATGGCCTCGACAAATT
>JAYUJV010000652.1:0-13626 GCA_043764975.1 Saprospirales bacterium | reverse complement strand
CTTCGCGCGCACCAATAAACTGGCCCAGCCGCTCGTTGAGCTGGTTCATCACAAAGCGGTTAAACGCGATACTGGTATCAAGCAGCCAATGGAATGTTTCTACCGGTATGCCCGCCACCACGCTGGGGCGCAGCGCCTGGATGTTGTAGCGATAGGCTTCGTGCTTCATCACCGTGCCTTCGCCAAACCAACCACCCGGCGGCACGCCTGTGAGCGTGATGCTGCGGCCATCAGGTGTTTCGTTGCTCATCTTGAGCAACCCATCCACCACGCCAAGCCAATAAGCCGCCGGCTTGCCTACGCGGCACACATAGTCACCCGCCTTGGCATCGCCCACCATCAGCGCTGCATTGGCGCGGCTGCGCTCGTTGGGGCCGAGCAATTGCAGCCAGGGAATGCCCGCCAACTCCTCATCGGTGGCGGAGCGGCGGCGTTGGTGCAAGGCCAAGTCATGGGGTGTTTGGTTGCGCATGGTCGGTGGTTGGGTAAAGTTGTGCCGCAATCGAATTTTTGCCGCCCCAACTGTAAGCTGGCGAGAGAAAAAATGACTTTTCAGGGAATATACCGATAGTGATAACCCTAAATTCCTTTCTTAGTTTAACATGTTAGTCATTATAATTTCTTCTTTACAAATATCAACTAGATACTTCAGTATGGACTTCACCTACTTCAAAGAGCCAGCTAGGAGGCAGTGCAGGATTGCTGAGTGAATTGATAGAATTCAAACACAAAATAACTATTGCTACCTGGAATTTATACACCTCATACCAATACGACATTATCTACTGGTAGTTACTGACTCATATAACGTGAGAATATATTCAGTGAGAGTTTTGATCAGTACCTTGACTGATGAACCAAACATTCACATTGCAAAATCCCATGCTCTTTTGTCATCAAAGGTGCCCTTGGCTTGCTGTTTGTTTGGCAGAGGTAACAATGTCAATCCTTCTAGACTATGTAGCACAATAGGAAATAATGCTTTCCTATTACATTTATGGATAATAATTCATAGCTGTCCCTGACATGTCCAATCACATCAAATATTCATGAAATATTAGAGACATGAATTATGAAACCTTTTAAAGTACACAGATAACAAGTAACAACTTCAGTCCAGACAAAAACAATAAGATTTCTTGCATATGAAAATATCCTTTGATCATGTTATGCTTTCCTTTTTCCTGTGTTCTATCCAGCTAATCCAAATCATTTGAAATTTGTAATCCTCTCTCCCAATCTTTGTTTTCAAGAGTATTCAGTTCTTATGAGCTTGCTTCATTGAGTAGCATTTCATTTTGCTTGTTCACACCCACATCTATCCCATGAAGTATTGCGGTATACCATCCAAGCATGTATTGAAGCTTGTTATTAATGCTGGCATTCCTTAGAAAGCTCTTCCAATTGTGTTGCAGCTGGCTGAATCTTTCAATCAATCAGGGAAAAAGGGGGCTTCTTGCCAGCCACTCAAGGAAGCTATCTCAACCAACTGTAACAATAGAACTTGTCATTCTATCTACTGTAAAATTGTGTTGATACCTTTTAATTCATATTTGTTATTGTTTATTCACCCTTGTCTGCAGGAGTAATACACTTGCTTTGAATTTCCAAGAAATAGGTTGCACGCATATGTAAGAGAAAGGTTGCCTACTCATTCTAAGCAAAACTTTGCCTTATTTAATATTGACCTTTAATTGTTATGGATGATGAAAGTACATGATACCAATCAATAAGTTAGGAAATATTTTGTGAAACATGTTGATTCCCTTGCAGCCAAACAACACCAAATTTACAAGTCAACTAGAGACATGCTTACTCTAGACATTAATTATAAAAATGAACCAGGTATCCTTATGAGTGACTTAACATTGAGCATTATCATCTCATCAATGACCCTGCAAGAACTGAGCTACAAAATAACAATAATAAGTTGGCAGTACTCATTTTGGTCTTGCTGCTATGGAGGTATTTCTTGCCCTTCTTTTTCTTGAAAAGAGTCAGCCAAGAGATGATCTCCCTCACATTGATCAATAGCTGTCAATACTACTATTCTAGTTCAACTTTTGAATCTGACTGGAGCTTTCTTGTTTTCCTCTGCTATGTATTGATAACAACAGGCACATGGTACACTTCATAATCAATTCTAAGCTTTTGTTACTCTTTCATGAACAATTATACATTTCTTTTCCAGTGACTACACATTGAAGTTGTGATTGCAAGAATATGAGTGCAGTTGCCACCCTGTAAGCGCAAGCTACCTCAATTTTTTAATGTTGGGTTTGATATTCTACTTCTGTAGTGACTGGTAGCTGAAAGGATACTCAACCCACCACTTTCCTGAGGTCTTCTGAATTGCATCATCTTTGTCAAGGCTCTGCTCACCCAGGGAGAGAGTTTAATTCAGTGGGTTGACATTATATTGTTATTTGGGTAAAGATATTTTCATTATGAAAGATATTTTGGCTAGGGGATACTTATTTATCATTTTTTTAGCACAATGAAAAATGGCAAGGGAAAAGCTAAGAGGTCTCTTTTTTTGGGCTTGTCTCTCACAGATAGAGACACATTTCTCCCTGGGCAACTTCTCCCAAAATCAAGAATGAAGGGAAATTCTTCAACTGTTCCCTTAGCTAAGGTTTATACTGGTTAATAGCCTAAGAGGTAAGGAATCTGCCTTCATCAAAAAAACCTCAATTAAACCTTTTCAAACTATAAAAGTCATAGGTTCAACAATCACGTTTACGATTTGTTTTCTTTTTTAAAATTAAAATAAAATAGATATTGATAAAAAACATATACTTTTTGAGTTAGTGAGTGCGTTTAGTGTGCACCTTTAAGTATTTCATTGACTTTTCAATTCATTTTTATCAAAAAATTGACTTTCAAAAAATTAGTTTTGAAAATCGGTTAAAAAAACTCAACATGAAGAAATTATTTGGATTATTCGCTTTCGCAATTATGGTTGCATCAATCAGTTTTATGACATCTTGTAAAAAAGATTCTTCTTTATTAGATCAACTCGAAGAAAATGTAGTCGCATCGCAAGACATGGCGACGACGCAAAGCACAACCGAAGCTGACGAAACGTTGGTAGATCAGCAAGTTTCGGAACGTGGTGGGCCAACTGGCTGCCCCACAAAAACTTTCAGCGCAGCAGCTGGCAAATTCCCTTTGACGGTTACTTTGGATTTCGGCACAACTGGCTGCACTGATGCCAATGGCAAAATTCGCAAAGGTATCATCACGATTGTCATGTCTGATACGTTGTCAAAAACTGGCGCAACACGTACTGTGACGTTGTCGAATTATTCGATTGATGGCGTGCAATTGGAGCGTACGGTAGTTGTGAAAAACACTGGCAAAGATGCAAATGGCAATCCGACTTTCAGCCGTACAGTGACTGGCGGTAAAGCAACATTCCCGACTGGAAAAGTAGCAACTTGGAGTGCCAATCAAAATTTGGTGCAAACAGCTGGCGCAGCGACCAAAGTAAAAACCGACGATATTTATAACATTACTGGCTCAAAAACTGGTGTCACGCGTAACGGAAAAGCATTTACTGCAACCGTGACTACTCCACTCATAAAGCGTGGCGATTGTAAATATATCGTGCAAGGTAAAGTAGATATCGAAGTCGGCGCAAACGTCCGTTCGTTGGATTTTGGCTCAGGCGATTGCGACGATAAAGGTGTTATGACGCTCGCAAATGGTAAAACTCGTGACATTACGCTCGGTAAATATTGGTAGGCTTTTAGTTGAAAAATTGTCAGTTAGTCAAAAAAAAATTGTCAGTTAGTCGGTTAGTCCTTAATTGTCAATGTTTTACAAGACTAAAAGCAACTTATCATGTTGCAATTTTAGTTTATTAATAAAAAAATCATTTAGTTTTGGTTAATAAATAATAAAAAAACACGCAAGGAAACTTGCGTGTTTTTTTTGTTTATGTAGATTTTACAAATTACAAAGTGTTGATTACAGGACTAACCGACATTTTTGACTAAGCGACATTAAGACTAAAAACTTTTATATCACAATTTCTTTTACCAATTCTATGGCTCTCCGTTGATTATTTATGGTCGGAAAATCGTCTGAATCTGGCAGCGCTTCTTCTATCAAGATATACAAATTTGCTTTCTTGATGCCTACTTTCCAATTTTCTAAACTCAACGGCGAATCGAACTGAATATATTGCGGTTTGTAATAATCGTTCGGCTCGTCAGCCTGATCGTTTCGGGGATTAAAAACCACAAAAACTTTGTTCGGAATCTTATATTTTTCGAGCAAATTCGGCAACTCAACTATCGAAACCAACTCGCAATCAATGACCCAACGTTTACGCTGCAAAACGAGGTTTTCTGATAGATATACACGCGGGCAAAATAGGACACCTAAGCCAAGTTCGACCTCTAATTCATTGATTATCAATGATTTAATACTTGAAATTGATAATCTTTCTTCTTCAAAATATTGCAACATCTGAAAAAGTGGCGTTCTGCCTTTCGGGTGCATCAAACCTAAATCTAATATTTTTACTTGTTTTTTAGTCAATTTATGCCATAAAATCAACTCGCCATTTTCTTTTTTTATCAATAAATCATTGATTAATATTTCGCCTTTTTCGCCCCTCACATTGGCTGGTGTTGTGATTCTGTTCGGAAAATAACGCACTTTATTATTGGCTGTAAACAGCGTACTATCCATATTTTCGACCAATAATTGGTCATTTACATCAGGTACAATTGGTTGTTCGGAAAAGAAATTGAGGAAACGACCATAAAATTTTGAATTGCCAGCACCGATTGCATTCAGTACAAAAACTTGCTGCTCATCGGTTTGCATCATGTTCAAAAACAAAGTATATGATGTTGGGTTATTGTGTTCAAATCCAATCAAATCCGTTGTTTTATTTTGTAATAATATGGTTTGCTCATTTTTTTGAACTACATAGAATAATTGATGAAAATCACAATTCAAGTTCACTTTTTTTGCATCATATTCTACGTTTTGACTACAATATTGAGTATATAATTCAAGAATCGTAATAGACTGATTTTCAATTAATTGTAAAAGTATTTTATTAAAAAAATCATGATTTTCATTTATTTTTACATAAATATTGGCATGGAAAAACAAGTCTCGGATTTGATCTAAGGCTGACTGAAACAGCTCTTTTTGTAAATAAAAATTTTTAACTTTAAATGGCTGATCTACATATATCAAAGATTCGATTTTGCAAGGTAAAATCCCAAATTGGGACTCAATCTGATTGGATAAATCCATCAAATTTTCAACATTTATGTCATCTATCGGAAACATATCGGCGGCTAATCGCTCTTTTACGACCAGTAAAAAACCCATATCTACTAAATTATGTAAATATGCTATGATTTCTTTTTGCTCCACAGGATCGTAAGGTGCATAATCGTCCGCAAGACGAAAAGGAGAAACATTTTTTTGATTTTTTAATAAACGATTTTGATATAAATCTAACAAAAAAGTATTGGTTTCGAGTTCTAATATCGCTTCGTGACCAGCTTGATCTATAAAAAAAGTGAACAAAGTTTGCGCAGCATCTAAGGTCAAAGTCGGATTGAGCATGAACGAATAAAAGCCATTTGTGATGCAAGATTCGTGAATCAATTGCTCTATTTCATCGTTGTAAGTAACTTGTTTAGTGGTTTTATACTTGAGTATTTGGCTATCTAATGTAGTAAAACCAACTTGACCTAGGGTATAAAATGGAGAATTTTTTACGCTCGCGCGCGTGAGATATTGTAACAATTTACGCGCCACTTGACGCTCTTTTTTGCGAAATTGATAGATAGGCGTTTCCAAAAATTTCAGAACCGAATCATAAAAAACAAGACTTGAAAAAGGCAGCGCTTCCAAAACAACGCTTTTACGGATTATTTGCTGCAATAATTCGTACTGGCGCTTGATATTTTTTTCGTTTAGCACATATTCCAATACATTTACAGGCTCACCTGCCACACGTAGCAAAATGAGATCATTAGTGGATATATTGGGTGCAAAACGATTCATACCACAAATATAAAAAATCGTAATGTATTTATCTAATACTTTTTGAACATACTTAAAAATTTGTCAAAAACGCGCTCCAAAAACCTTCTATTTTCGGTCACGATTTCGGCTTGACCTTGCAAAAGTTGCTCAAATTTTATTTTTTTATGGTAGCTCGTTATCAAAGTATCTGGCAATTGGATTTGCAACATGAGGTTACTTTCTTTTGGTATCAATGACTTATTGACGACCACGCCACTTAATGTGCCATACTCTTGACTCGGATAACTGTCCAAAGAAATAATGACTTTTTGGCCTTCTTTTACCTTTCCAGTACCTGTCATTGGCATTACAACTTTACCGATTATGTGCTGCACTTTTGTGCTATCCGAAGGCACAACGGCCAATATTTCTTCGCCAGCTTTTACGAACTGATTTTCAGAAAATATCTTTGAATAAAACGAAACTTGACCAGTAATTGGTGCATTGAACAAATAAATTTGCTTCCATTTATCGAGGCTCGCACGAAGATTGTTTACGCTTTCGCGTAATTTAACATAACGATCCGAATTACCTTGAGCAGTGTTTTGCTTGATTTCGATTATCTTACTTTTTACATTGTTGATTTCTAAATCTTTACTATTCAGCTCTTGTCCGAGTCGATCTGTTTCAGCTTCGGCTGCCAATTGTTTATTCCTCAATTCCTTGAGATCGAGTTGCGAGATAGCTCCACCGCTATACAGTTTTTGAGCATTTTTAAACTCTATTCCAATGTTTCTTATTTTTTCATTGGCCTTGTTTAGTGTCAAATTTATCAAGCCTTTCGCTTTCTTCAAATTATTAATTTGTTCACTTAACTGACTGATATTCACTGAACTATAATTACCATTTATGGTATATGTGTAGCCTTCGAATGTCTGAATAAACGTAGCATATTCGCCTTGCAAGTCTCCTAATTGATAAGTTGTGATTGGTTTGTAACCATAAAAATCGGTATCGTCAAATTGCTGAACTTTCGTGATTTCGTCACTCAAAGCCAGCACGTCTTCATACTTCGATGAGTTCTGAATCACGCCCAACAATTGCCCTTGCGACACTTGTTCTTTTTCTTTTACCATCAATTTTACGATGTTACCGTCTGCCCGCGCAATCACGATTGTCGGCGGATTTTGAGTCAAAATCATAATCGGTGCTTTGATAATGTCAGGATATTTGATAACCCAACCCATGATGCCCAAAATCACTAACGTCAAAAAAACCAAGGTAATGCCCCAACGGACAATCCACGACGGCGGCGTGCCGAGTATCTCTTGCACTTCTTCGCTCCGCAGTTCTATTTTTTCCGATTCTTCGATTAGGTTATTGTTATACATGGTTGAGTTGATGTTTTAAGTGTAGCCAATCGTTGATTGGCTATTTATTTAAATTTAGAGCCAATCAACGATTGGCTACACTTTGTAGCGTGCCAAAGTAGTAATATACTTGCAAAAACAAATCCAATATTGACAAAAAAGACGTTTTTGAGAGCAAAGGCTTCAAAAACGTCTTTTTTTTATTATTTTAATTCCCTTAATTTTTTAATTTTCTTAATTCCAAAAAGGTTTACTTATTCAATTTACTCAAACTTGCCGTCATGGGTGTCGAAAGATAAGTACTAGGGAAAAAATCCATTGCTTGTGCATTTTCGGACGTAATATAGTACTCGATTTTGTCATACGCACCTTTAGGCTCTATCGTATATTTGAATTTCCCTTTCGATTCTTCGCCCATTTCAACTTCATTATATGGCTGCGTACTATCGCTTCGGTAATACAATTTTACTTGTTTTGGATAATTATCAACCTTTGCCGAAATGATAAATTTATCGACCAAACCGTTGCTGAACTTTTCGCGACCTCCTACTTTCACGACTGAAACTGATGGTGCTTCGATGGTAAAAATACTTGATTTTTTCAAAAATTCAGTTCTTTTTGTCATAAAAGCAATCAAACCTGGGATTTTACTCTTGTTGCCAACCACGTCAGTTAGGCTTTTTTTCAAGTCAGATTCTTTATAAGACTTAAAATTATCGCTGTTGAAAGCTGGCATAATCAAAGTCTGTAAACCAGCTGCTTGTTTTTGCAATGCCTGAATATTGATGAAATTATCGTTCACGATTTGCTTCACGTGTGAGGCGTACATACGCTGATACATGGGTGTTTTAAACAATTGAAAAATCAATGGCTTCAACTCATTTGAGGCATGTAACATTGGATCAAGCGAAACCAACTCATCGTTGCTCAAATCTGAGCCGATGCCTGTGTTTTTGAAACTACCAAAACACAAATTTAAATCCCACATAATGGGTACAAAACGACCGTTGTTGTCTTTATACAAATAAAAATTTGAAGATTGCTGACCAGTATAACTACTCAAATTGACGCAAACATTGTTGAAAGCCAACATCCAAAGCGTTTTGTCCACATCGAGGTATTTTGCAATGTCTTGCGGATTTTTGTTCAGCGTCGTGATGAGCGTTTGTAAATCTTCTGACGAGCCTTTTTGCACTTCATAATTGAGCGCATAACACTCCGATTTTTCTTCATATTCCAAGGCGCAAAACGAGTTTTTGCGACAACCTTCTATCGGCAATTTTTCCGATGGCGCGCATTTGATGAGCGTGTTTGTGCTGCTACCGAAATTACGTTGCAAAAACGCTTCCTCAATCGGCTCTACACAAACAAACAAACCGCGATATTCCTCATTGATGTACAATTTGGCATAACAAGCCTTTGGCGCAGGCATATATTTACCTGCAATCTCGAAACCAAGCATCTCGCGCACCATAGATGGATCACGTAGTGAAGTCGTCAATATCAATGAAGTTTGACCGTTTTCGAGTGCATTTTCGGGTTGCGTTTGATTCAATTTTATATGAAAAGGATTTCTTTTTTCGCCATATTTAAAAGATGCGTTGCCTCTGTATCGCACACCTGCACCTTCAAAAGCCTTGCCGTCAACGGTTACTTTTCCTATCAAAGCATTGTTTCCGTTGAGCTTAAAACTATCCAAAGTATTCATCCAATTTTTGGATTTTAAGGTCACTCGGATTTCTTTTATCGTATTTTGCTTATAAAAATCAGCTTTTTGAGCAAAAACAATATTTTTACATAAAAATATTAATACTAAAATGAAGATTTGTGAAAACTTAGATTTCATAGTTTGTAAAATTGTTTTGAAATAATTGTGTTTTTTATCTTTGTTATTTTATACTAATTAATTGTTTCTTTTATAACTTTTGTGGAGTAAATTCAAAACACCTGTTTTCTAGCAAATTATTCTATGATATTAAGTATATAAGTATTAAGTATTACAGTTTTCACAATACCTAAGAGGCTCGCTATTAGTTTATTATCTCGACTTGAATACTTAATACTAGAATACTTAATACTTTATGGAGATACAAAAAAATTACTAGACTATGTGTGTTCACAAAAAATTTAAAAGAATCAATCAAAATATTAATCGTGCAATATTAATGAAAATATTATTAATAATTTTATGTATTCAATATTTTTATAAGAATTTATTTACTACTCAGTTGGCTATCTACGTCCCTCCCTTCCTTTGGGAGGGTCGGGGTGGGTCTCTAAAACGGATAACCCAACGCCAAATTATAAACCAATTTATCAGACGCTAAACGTTGATTGGCGTAAAACCAATGACTTTGCGAATCGGGATTGAAGTATGGCGTTCTTAGTTTTGTGCCAATATCCAAGCGCAACATGGCATATCCAAAATCCATACGAATACCCAAGCCAGAACCAATCGCGATTTGTTTATAAAAATCCTTTGTAAAATTCGCTTTCGAATCAATTCTGTTGTTGATGTTCCAAATATTTCCCACATCAACGAAGGTTGCTAATTTGAAAATCCAAAACAGCGGAAAACGCAATTCTGCATTGGATTCGAGTTGTAAATCGCCGCTTTGATATGAAATAGAACCTTGTTTTTTAGGAATATATACTTCACCTGGCCCGATGCCGCGCCAATCCCAACCACGAATAGAGTTTGCACCACCACCAAAAAATTGACGTGCAAACGGTACACCGCCTTCATAACCAAACGTTTTGGCAAATCCACCATGCAAACGCACGTGAAACGAAGTCGAATTATTGAGGGTAAAACCTCTACTCCACTCGGATTCGAGGCGAATGTATCGACCATAATCGATCTTTGAGCCTGGGATTTTAAAAACGCCTTCATTGCCAGTTATGCTATTATATATGGCGTTGATGCCGTACAGTTCGATGCCCGAAAACTCAATACTTGAACGTGTTTTGATATAATTATTAGGCGAACTGCCTATTTTATTGTTCTGGTACACGATGTCGCGCAGCAAAAACGCGGTCGAAAGTTGTGGTCGAAATATATTATTGAACACATCGGTCGGGATAATGGACTCATCGGGTCGCGTTGGCGCAAAATAATCTAAACCAATGTGATTATATGACAATCGCTTTTCGGACGACAACGGGAAAGTGAATCCATAAGACAAAGCAATACGATTATAGACCAAATCGCGACTAAAAAATGGATTGACGATAAACGAAAATTTGGTATTTGCTTTGTCTTCCAAAATACGATAAAATTTGTACAATTTGTCGTTTTCATTTTTACCAAATTCGCGTTTTGCTATCTTTTTTGAATACCCATTAAAATAAAAATCCTTAAATTTTGGTAATAAATAATCAATCTGAAACTTGCCATCGGACGAAAACAAACGCCACGGGCCATCGGAAATCAATAGTTGAGTATTGAACTCTATGTTAGTAGAAAGTATTTCGCCGCCACCACGCAAGTTTTTATTGATGTGGTTGATACTCGCGCCGCCGCCAAACAAATTTCCTGCTGTATTGTTACCTTGCAAGGTATTTAGTTCAAGTGTGCCTTGTAAATTCATTCGCTTGTGCATCGCGACATTGATTTGGAAATTGATTTTTTGAGCGTCCAAACTATCCGACGATTGCTTGATATTGATGAATCGAAACAAGCGCAAATTGTCGAATTGCGTATAAGTGCGCTCTATATTACTTTGGTTATAAACGTCGTTGTTATGAATAAACAATCGCTCGAGCAACGTTCTCGGGTTCACTTTATTGGTTTGTTCATCGAGACCAATAAAATGAATATTACTAATACTTGTATCTTTAATATTCTGAATATCAGGATTCAATACATCTGAAAATACAATATATATTTGTCCAACTTTTGAAATCAAGTGTTTTGAATTGCCATTGGGCGGCAAAATCTCGAAAGTCACATTTGCTTTAGCGGCAATGGTATCGAAGGTCAGCGGCTTGATATAGTTTGCAAAAAAACCAGCATAACCAGCGTTCCGAACGGCTCTCGTGATTCGATCTACCTCAAGGTTATAATTGCGCTCAGAAAGCGGCGAACCGCTTTTAATAAATGATTTCGACTTCGTTTTGTTTACAATATCTAAAATATTTGCATCTTTGCTCAAGTATTCGACCGTGTCGATGGTAAAAAGCTGTTTTGGCGACACATAATAATAGACTTCAGTATTTTTGTTGTCGCTTGCATTTTTGTCATAAAACACTTCAGCGTTCAGATAGCCTTTGTTTTGGAGGTAAAATTTCATGCTTTGCGTCGTCGAGTTCGCTAAATCGGCATCATAAATGGCAGGAACTTCCGAAAAAATCTTGCGCACCCAACGGCCAAAACGCGTATTTTCTTTACCAATCGTTTTGTAATAAAATACTCTACGATTGATGCCAAAAGGTTTCAACTTCGTGTTTTCACGTTGCTTATACAACGTTTGCAGCTCGGCTTTCAAAGCTGATTTATCGGCTACTTTTTCGTTTTTCAAAAAACGAATTTCATTTTTTTTCAAAAATGTTTTGTCCGCAGGAAGATATTTTGAGGTATTACAAGAAAAATGAATGACCATACAAAACAGCACAAGGGCAATTTTGAATTGATTATTTAAATAAAAAAAATTTAAAAATTTAGACATAAATATAAAAGTGTGAAATTTTATTGATTTTTTCATTCCTCTTTTAAATAGGCAATAGACAATTTGCAAAAAACAACTACTGCGGGCAAAATTTGCCTATTGCTAATTGCTTTTACTACTGAATATTGGATAAAGTATTATAAGTTCCACTTTATTCGATAAATGTCTAAATAGTTACAAAAATAAATTATATAACTTACTAATATTCATTTACTTATATGTCATTTATGATACTTTCGAAGGCAAAGATAAAATATATCGAAAGCCTACACAACAAAAAAATCAGACAAAAATATAATAATTTTATTGTTGAAGGTGAAAAGATGGCAAATGAAATTTTATTATTGCCATTTCGCGGTGTGGAACTCGTGGTGGCACTCCCAACTTGGCTCGCCGAAAACCGACATTTATTGGCTTATTTGGAGTGCGAAATTTGCGAAACCAACGAGGCTGATTTAAAGAAAATATCAACGCTGACCACGCCCAATAAAGTATTGATGGTGTTAAAAAAACAAGAAACTGTTGTTGATAATACCCTCATAAACAATGACTTATGTATTTATCTGGATGCGTTGCAAGATCCAGGAAACGTCGGCACAATATTCAGAATCGCGGATTGGTTCGGGATTCCGTACCTATTTTGTGGCGCTGGCACAGTCGATGCGTTTAGCCCGAAAGTGATACAGGCGAGCATGGGCGCATTTTTGCGTGTGCGCGCCATCGAAATAGATTTATTGACGCTAAAAAATAATTTTCCGACACTACAAATCTTAGCGGCCGACATGGACGGCGATTCGGTTTTTTCGATGCCGAAAGACACCAAAGGCATCATCGTCATCGGTAACGAAGGCAACGGCGTACAAGCCGAAACGCTCGCGCTCGTGACACAAAAAATCAATATTCCAAGACATAAAAACGGCGGCGCAGAATCGCTAAATGCAGCCATCGCAACTGGTATTATTGTGGGTGCGTTGCGGGGTTGAAAGTGTTTATTTTAGTTTTTCCAATTAAATTAAAAAATTTGCATTTCTGCCTAAAAGTACTTAAATTTGTAATATGAAATTAATTTTTGATGATTACGGAAATTTACTTCCTTACAATATTTCAACAATATCAATAAAAGACTTTCAATATAATTTTGTTTTCAATAGTAATAGAAATAATCTTTTTGAAAGTTATCTCGAAGTTGTAAATGAATTAAAAACTATTGGAATCGAACATTTTAAAAATTGGATAAATGGGAGTTATACAACATTAAAAATATCTCCCAAAGACATTGATGCTGTATTTATTATAGATTTCGAGTTATTTAATAAATTTGAAAAAGAATTAATTGAATTAAAAAAACGTTATAAATCTAAATTGGATTTATATTACTTAATTGAATATCCAACTGGGCATGAACACTATGTTCGGACTCAATTTGATAAAATAGAATGGCATTTTATGTTTTCAACTAACCGTATAAAACAACAAAAAGGTTACATTTGCATAAATTATTAAACAATGGAAATACACGACGAGATACAAATCGAGATATTTCATACGCTCGAAAAAATTGGTAGAATGAATCATGCAATTGCTTT
>JAYUJV010000651.1:0-13666 GCA_043764975.1 Saprospirales bacterium | reverse complement strand
ACCAATGGCAGGCTTTCGGATGCTCTTTTCGCAAACGTAACAAAATATCTGCAAGTATGTTTTCATCACGAAACGAATAAGCGTAAGCCAAAAACTTACTTCCTCGATCTCGAAATTCGCCTAATGCGTTGGTTTCTATGGTTTTATATTGGTCTGACATCTTTTTTTAAGTACGGAGTACGGAGTACAAAGTACGTTTCTTAACGTCTTTTAGGTTTTAAATCTTGATGACGTTAAAATGAAAACTTACTTTTTATTTCAAAAATCAAAGATACAATTTGAAATTAGAAAATTGAAAATAAAAACATATTAAAACTAAATTCTGTGTTTTGGAAACTTATTTATTGCAATATTTGTTTTAAGGTCGTAAATTTGCATAAAATAATAAAAAAAACTAATGTTACTTGCACCGAAAGACTTATACGAAAAGTTAGAATTTGACAAAATAATAGAGTTGGCAGCCCGCGAATGTATGGGCGAACTCGGTTACAATGAGCTTATGGCTATGAAGCCAAGCAGCGATATTGCACTGATAGACAAGGGTTTACGTGAAGTGAGAGAATTTAAAATGTCTATCCACAAAAACGACCGCTTTCCAGTTTACAATTATATCGAAATCAGTGATGACCTCAAAATGCTCGACATAGAAGGTTATGTATTGGTAGTTGAAGGCTTGCAACGCATCAATGTTGTGTTGCTTTTTATACGCGATATTTTTAGATTTTTTACGGTGCCGCGTCGTGAAATCTATCCAAATCTTTACGAAATCGTAAAACAATTCAAGTTTGATGAAGATTTGCAAAAAGCGATTGACCGCGTCATAGACGATAAAGGGTTGATTCGCAGCACTGCATCGCCAGATTTGGAAAAAATAAGACGTACAATTACTGGCAAACAACGTGATTTGGATAAGGTTTTTAGAGGCATCGTTGGCGAGTTACGACAAAAAGGACTATTGACCGACATGGTCGAAACGTTCAGAAATGGTCGTCGTGTATTGAGCGTGCCGTCTGAGCACAAACGTAAGATTCGAGGTATTATTCACGATGAGAGTGCGACTGGTCGAACGACTTATATTGAGCCAGAAGGCGTGATAGAAATCAACAACGATATATTTGATTTTGAACAAGAAGAACGCCGCGAAATCAATAGAATTTTACGTGATTTGAGTGCGCAATTACGCCCTTATACAGACATATTGAGAATGTACCAAAGCCTTGCTCAACGCTTCGATGTGGTGCAAGCAAAAGCGCATTTGGCAGTCAAAATAAATGGTAATATGCCGATTTTGAAGCCAAATCCGATGTTTATGATCAAAAAAGGCGTGCATCCGTTGTTGTTTTTGAAAAACGAACAGAACCGAAAAAAAGTCGTTTCGTTCGATATGACGATGTTGCATGAGAACAGAATATTGGTCATCAGTGGACCGAATGCAGGTGGTAAATCCATCACGATGAAAGCGATTGGTTTGATGCAAGTTATGCTTCAATGCGGTATGCTTGTTCCGATGTCCGAACTTTCCGAAATGGGTGTTTTTGAAAATATTTTTGCAGACATTGGCGACCAACAAAGCCTTGAAGATGAGTTGAGTACGTACAGTTCTCGCCTTCAAAACATGAAATTATTTTTGGACAATGCCAACGATAAAACCTTGGTTTTGATTGACGAATTTGGTAGCGGAACTGACCCTGTGATTGGTGGTGCGATTGCCGAATCTATCTTGCATGAGTTCAACGCACGTCAAACTTTTGGCGTGATTACGACCCACTTTTCTAACTTAAAAGTATATGCTTTCAAGACAAAAGGCGTACTGAATGCCTGTATGTTGTTCGATGCAGATACGCTTTCGCCAACTTATGAGTTAAAAATCGGTCGTCCAGGTTCTTCGTATGCGTTCGAGATTGCTGAAAAAAGCGGTTTGAGCAAAAAAGTACTCGATTATGCAAAACACAAGACTGGCAAAAACGAAAAAGCTGTCGATGAATTATTGGTTGATTTGCAGCGCGATATGCAAGAAACGCAGGAAAAACTGAAACTTGTAGAAGACAAAGAAAAACAACTCGATAAATTAATCAAGAATTATGATGAGTTGCAAAAAGATTTTGAGTACAAACGCAAACGTTTGAAACTCGACATCAAAGAAGCTGAATTGACGAAATTGGCAGATGATAATCGCGAATTGGAAAAATTGGTACGCGAAATTCGTCAAGAACAAAACCTCGAACGCGCTAAAGAATTGGCATCTGAGCGCAAAAAAGAACGCGAAACGATTGTTAAAAAAGTAGAAGAAATCTATTCAGAAATCTACGAAATGCCAAACGAAGGTCGCAAAACGGTCGTTCAGAAATCGACGTTTGAAGCTGGTGACAATGTCCGAATCAAAAATGGCGGCGCACTTGGTATCATAGAATCTGTACAGAAAAACAACGCCGTTGTAATGATTGGAGATATGCGTATGCAGCTGAAAATCAATGACTTAGTGCATGTTGCGGAGCAATTAGAGATTATCAAAAAGCCACGTGTTACGACTGATTTTGTATCGCAAACCGCATCATTTGAATCCAAAATTGACCTTCGTGGTATGCGCATGATGGACGCGATGCTCACGCTACAAACTTACCTCGATAAAGCCTTGATGACTTCAACGCCAACCGTTCAAATCCTTCACGGCAAAGGCGATGGTATTTTGCGCCAAGCGGTAAAAAAGAAATTGAGAGAATATAAAGGCTTTAAAAATATTCGTCACCCCGAAGCCAATGAAGGCGGCGATGGAATTACGATGGCGGATATGTAACTCCCTTTGGGGAATTAAAGAAATTAAGGGAATTAAGAAAATATAATTTAGGATGTACAAATGATTGATTTTCAATTATTTGTACATTTTTATTTAAAAAAACGTTGTCAGCGTTTCAAACGCTGACAACGTTTTGAAAGGATATGTCCAATAATTTAAAAAAAAATCATCGCGATTGTAAAGTGCTATAACATTCAATAATTAAAAACATGACAAAATTAACAATCTTTGGCATCCTCTTATTAACACTAATCTATAGTTGTAGTCAAAAGTCATATATTTATAAATTAGACGGGTCATACGCTGTAACACAAGTAGAAAATTATTTTCTCAAAGACAGTACGATGATAAGAGGTGTAATAAAAGATAAAAAAAGCACATTACCACTTGAAGGTGGAAATATTGCTATAAAAGGTATGAATTTAGGTACTTCAACTGATGCAACTGGATATTTTGTTGTAAAAATACCAACTGGAAAGCATAAAGTTTGCGCTGGCTATGTAGGTTACACAAGTTTATGTTCAAAAGAAATTAACTTTCATGCAAACGAAATTGTAACAATTGATTTTTATTTGGGTACAACGATACAGGTTGAACAAAAGAAGAAGTAATTTTAAAAATAACTCTCTTTTCAATTAATACCCATATTTATCTTTCCAAAAACCTTTCATACGATTCCGAACGGCATCTTCTGCTGGATTTTGACTTGGATTATAAAACGTTTGACCGATTAATTCTTCGGGCAAAAATTCCATTTCGGTAAAATTATCTTGAAAATCGTGCGCATATTTGTAGTTTTTGCCATAATCCAAGGTTTTCATCAAGCCAGTCACACCATTTCTGATGGGCAACGGAACTGGTTTTACACCATTTTTTCGGACTTCGGCAAGCGCCGAATCTATCGCTAAGTATGAAGCATTGCTTTTTACAGACGTTGCCAAATACACGACTACTTGCGACAAAATAATGCGAGATTCGGGCATTCCGATGGCTTTTATGGCTTGTAAACAAGTGTTTGCCAAGAGCAACGCATTCGGATTTGCCATGCCAATATCCTCCGAAGCAAAAATAATCATGCGTCGCGCGATGAATGAAATGTCCTCGCCACCTTCGAGCATACAGGCCAAATAATATATGGCGGCATTTGGATCGCTGCCGCGCATGGACTTTATAAATGCCGAAATAATATCGTAATGTTGTTCGCCAGTTTTGTCGTAAAGCGCAATGTTTTGTTGTATGGTTTCGAGTACGAACTCATTGGTTATCAGTATCTTATCTTCATCGGCTTGGTTGCAAAGCAGTTCTAGTGTGTTCAACAAACGCCTTGCATCGCCGCCCGAATAAGTCAAAATTGCCTCATAATCTACGACTTCAATTTGCTTTTTTTTCAAAGCCTCGTCTTGCAAAATCGCGGTATTGACAAGCGAAATCAACTCTTCTTTTTTCAAGGATTGCAACACATAAATCTGACAACGCGACAATAAGGCAGGAATGACTTCAAATGAAGGATTTTCGGTGGTTGCGCCAATGAGTGTCACGATGCCTTTTTCGACGGCGCCGAGCAAACTATCTTGTTGCGATTTGCTGAATCGGTGAATTTCGTCTATAAATAAAATTGGATTGGGCGTATTGAAAAAACGCTGCGTTTTTGCTTTTTCTATCGTTTCGCGAATGTCTTTTACGCCAGCATGAACAGCACTCAACGCATGAAACGGTCGGTTGAGCGTGTTCGCAATAATTTGCGCTAAGGTCGTTTTGCCAACGCCTGGCGGTCCCCAAAGAATAAACGACGGAATATTGCCACTTTCAATCGCCTTGCGCAACACCGCGCCATCACCAACTATATGCTGCTGACCGACGTATTCATCAAGCGTTTTTGGGCGCAATCTTTCCGCTAATGGGGACATTTTTTCTTTGAATTAAGGAAATTAAGGAAATGAAAAGAATTAAAATAATATTTTTTTTGCTTTATAAAGCAAGTTAGATTTGACAATTTTTAAGCCAATTATTCTTGGGTATTAAGTATATAGTATTGCAGTTTTTACAATATCTAATAAGTTCATTATTAGTTTGTTATCTTGACTTAAATACTTAATACTAAAATACTTAATACTTTTTATTTCAAAAGACGTTACCGACACCTTTAAGGTCTCGGTAACGTAAAAAATCATACGTAAAAAATCTACTTTATTCTGTTCGGATAATCCGTAATCATACCATCAACGCTCAAGGCCATTACGGCGTCCATATCTGCTACTTCATTTACGGTCCAAGGAATGACTTTGATGCCTTTTTTATGACAATAATCGACGTCTTTTTTAGTAATCAATTTGAAATATGGGCTATAAATATTGGGTGTAAAAGTCAGTTTAGAAAGGTTGGCTTCTACACTTTCTTTGTTTTCGACAAGCAAAGCAATTTGTTGAAATTTATCGAGTTTATGAACGCTTTCCAAAGCTCGAACATCAAAAGATTGCAAAGTCGTTTGGTCTTTAATATTCAATGCAATGACTTGATTATAAACGAGTTGCACAAATTCATTTATGATTGGATGATAAAAGCCATCGCCTTTTGGATCTGATTTTATTTCAATATTATAATTAATTTTTTGACGTTTTTTATTCAATAAATACGATTTTTCGACCGTTTTTACGACTTCTTCGAGCGTAGGTTTGCTACAAGCCATCGGTATTTGTTCAGGGAATCGTGGATGTACGCGCTTGCCACAATCCATGATTTTGATTTGTTCATACGTCATTTTATAAATCAAATATTGGTCTCGTTCGGCTTCCGTAAATGGTTTATCGTTCGGGTGCGAGCAGATTTCGGGATTGAACCAATGCTCATGCGACACGACCACTTGGTTGTCTTGACTAATGACCACGTCCATTTCGAGCGTTTGGATTTTATCATACGTCAGTGCTTTCAAGAAAGCAGGAATTGTGTTTTCCGGCACGAGTCCACGTGCGCCTCTGTGTCCTTGCCAATCAAACATTTTTTTCTTCGTTGTACAAGATGATATTAATAAGATTAGATTGAGTAATAAGAGTATTTTTTTTAGTCCAACCATGTTGCACATGGCTGTCCCCATGTTGCACATGGGGTTATTAAAGTTTAACCACTTCGTGGTTTTTTGTGTTTTGCTCATTTTCAGTATCACTTCGTGGTTTTTATTAAAAAATTGGAAAATAAATGCACTACTATATATGGTGTAAAAACAACTACACAGCTAAACAAATAAACAATTCCTAATAACGCTCTTTTCCTAGCCTTTTGATTTTGAACAATATGGCTCTAAAAACGATTAAAATGTGATTCCAAACGGCCGATATTGTGCCATAATGTGTTTTTAATATCGAAAAACGGTCTTTTAAAGACTGTTTGTGCTTTTGTTTCGAGATTCCACCTTTCAGATATTCAGCAATGGTCAGGTTTGTAAAAACTACATTTCGAGCGTTTTTTAATGCTCGAATCGACCAATCAATATCTGCGCTCAAGTTGTTTTCGAGGTAATCGGAACATAAATTTCGGCGCATAAAAATGCCTTGATGACAGACAATCATACCCATTTTGTAACTATTCCAACTCAATTTACTTGGTAATCCATGCACTGTTGCTTCGCTACGGAGCGCTAAATGCGTGCGAGTGTCATCGACGAGCATCACATCGCCATAAAAGGCATCGGTTTGCGCGTCAATTTTTGAAACGGCTTTTTCGATGGTTTGGGTTTCAAAAAAACGATCTCCAGCATTCATAAAAATCACAAAATCGCCGCTTGCCAAACGTTGGCCTTTCGTCATGGCATCATAAATACCTTTATCGGGTTCGGATGTCCATTTTGAAATCTTGCCTTCATATTTTTTTATAATTGCTAAACTATTGTCTTTCGATTTTCCATCAACCACAATGTATTCTATATGCGGATAAGTTTGGTTCAAAACACTCAAAATCGTTGCTTCCAAGATGCTTTCCGCATTGTAACAGACTGTAATAACACTAATTAAGGGTTGAAAAGTAGCTAAATTCATCATTTACAAAATATTTTCTATACGTAAAGGTACACGTTTTTAATAAATTGGTTTATTTTGTGCTGTTATTTTAAAATTAAAAAATATTGAATATGAAATTTGATTGGAAAAAGTTGATGATACACCCTTTGGCGGTACTCATCTTGATTGTTTTTGCGGTAATTTATTTTTCTCCCGCCGCCATTGACGGAAAAGTGTTGTCACAATCTGATGTGCAACAAGCTGGTGGTACACAGGTAGAGTTAAAGCAATTTACGAAAAGTGAAGGCCGCGATATATTGTGGACAGACGGTATGTTTGGCGGTATGCCAGCGTTCCAAATTTGGGGCGCAAGCGGCGAAAACTATAATGTATTAGGTCAAGGCGTTTATAAATTTTTTACTTTAAATAAAAGTGTTGTAAATCCATTTGGTTTGCTAATTGCTTGTCTGATAGGCTGTTATATATTGTTAATTACCTTAAAGGTAGATTGGCGTATCGCCACATTGGGCGCAATCGCTTATGGTCTGAGTACATCGCATATCATATTAATAGAAGCTGGTCACGTGAATAAAATGCTGACGTTGGCGTTTTTAGCACCGACTTTGGCTGGCGTTATTTCTATATTTAGAGGCAATTATATTTGGGGCGCAGCTTTGACCGCCTTGTTTACTTGCTGTCAATTGATGGCGAATCACTTACAAATCACGTATTATTTTTTCCTTTTTATAGGATTTTATGTGTTAGCACAATTGATACAATCTGCTCGAAATGGCGAATTGAGTGCAGCTTTCAAAGCAATTGGAGCATTGGCAATTGGCGTTTTAATTGGTATTTTGCCAAATGTGACGCGTATCTGGACAACTTATGAATACAGTTCGGAGTCGATTCGTGGTAAAAGTGAACTCACGAAAGATGGAAAAGCGGCAAGCGATGGACTTACAAAAGAATATGCTTTTGGTTGGTCATTGGGTAAAATGGAATCTTTTTCATTGCTTGCACCAAATATAAATGGTGCAACTTCTGCCGAAAATTTTACGTCTGACAAAGATAGCAAAACGCTTGATGCGTTACGTGGTTTAGCTCCAAAAGATAAAAAAGAAGAAGAAAAAATTCAAGATTTGGCACAATCGGCTTCGCATTATTGGGGGCCGCAGCCGTTTACATCTGGCTCGCCATATTATGGTGCGGTCGTGATTTTGTTGTTTCTGATTGGTTGTTTTGTGGTGCGTGGCGCTATGAAATGGTGGGCGATTGCATCTATTATTTTTATGCTTTTCGTCAGTTGGGGTTCAAATTTTGAAGGTTTCAATTACCTTTTATTTGACTATTTTCCGATGTTTAATAAATTTAGAGCTGTAAATATGATTGTCGCCTTAGGTCATATTATCGCTATTTCGCTTGGTTTTGTAGCCTTAAATCAAATATTTAACGGCAATTTGCACGAAGAGCATAAAAATAAAGCAGTGTTTATGGGCATCGCGAGTGCCGTTGGATTGACGGTGCTTACCTATATTTTGAGTATGTCGTTTAGCTACGAAGCGAAAAATGATGCGCTTACTTTTGCTGGTTATTCAAATGTATTGACAGCCTTAAAAGCCGATCGCGAAGCCTTAGCGCAAAGCGATATTTTACGATCTTTGATGTTTATTTTATTGGCTTCGGGCTTGATTTATGGTGCGTTGAAGTTCAAACTAAATAAATGGATTCCGTTGGCATTAGTTTCAATTTTAGCTATTATAGACTTGATTGGCGTGGACAAACGCTATATTGCTGACAAAGATTTTGTAGCGCCGAGCAAAAATTCAGCTTACGCAACGCCTTCAAAAGCGGACAAAATGGTTATGCAAGACAAAACGAATTATCGCGTTTTGGATTTGACTTCAAGCCCGATGCAAAGTGCGCGCGCTTCGTTTTTTCATAGAAGTTTGGGCGGTTATCATGCAGCAAAAATGATTCGTTACAACGAATTATTTGATCAACAAATACAAAGCGAAATACAATATTTAGGCTCAAGCCTAAATAAAGGGATTGCACCTGAGGTGTTGCCGTTGTTGTTTATGCGCACGCCGGCCTTAAATATGCTCAATACTAAGTACATTATTTTAGATCCGAATGGCGAACCGCTCAAAAATCCGATGTCGAATGGTGCAGCTTGGTTTGTACAAAATTATATAGTTACAGCTGATGCAAATGCCGAATTGGACTCGTTAGCAAAGATAAATTCTTACACTACTTGTGTAATGGATAAAGAAAATGCTGCAAAATTAGGCGATATAAATATAAAACTGGATAGTAGCAATAGCATACAATTAACAAAATATATTCCAGATAATTTGACTTATAAATACAGCGCAAAAACAGAACAATTGGCGGTTTTTTCTGAGATTTATTATCCCGAAAGCAAAGGTTGGAAAACTTATATTGATGGCAAACAACTCGAAAATAACCTCTTGAAAGTGAATTATACGCTACGTGCATCGCGTGTACCTGCGGGCGAACACACGCTCGAAATGCGTTTTGAGCCGCGCTCATATTTCACTGGTCAAACCATTTCGAGAATTGGTTCATTACTCTTGATGTTGCTTTTCTTTGGCGGTTTGTACTTGAATTATAAGAAAATGACCAGCGAAATCGTAGCTTAATTATCAATATTAACTTTTATAAAATATTGATAATCAGTTAATTAATAAACAAAAAAAAGTCATTCAAGTAAACTTGAATGACTTTTTTTGTTTAATGAAATCTAAATTTTATTATTTAATAATTCCTTTGAAATGTTAATTAAGAATGAATAACTGACAAGAATGACTAACCGACAATTCGGCTGCTATTACCTAAAAAAATCCAACACCGTTTTTGAAGATTGTCTGGCGACTGGAATCTGAAAATCAAGTTCTGCAAAGTGTAATTTATAACCTTGAGCATTGCCAGATATAGAAATAACTTTATCAAAGTTGGCGATATACGAACGGTGAATTTTACGGATATTGGGCGCATTTATTTGGCTCGAAACCCGCGTCAGAGTGCTGCGTAATATCGTTTTCTGCACTCGTTGTCCTTCTATTTGGTGTATCGTAACATAGTTGTCGGTACTTTCTATGAAGAGCAATTTTTTGATGTCAATCTCAAATGTATCTTTTTCATTTTCTGCAATGAGTAATATTTTTTCATTTATAAAATCCTTATTATCAATGACTTGTGTTTTGATATTTTCCTTTTGTTCTATTTTTATTAATTTCGCTGCGGTGCTATATTCCGTCAATAGCTTATGATATTGTAGCAAAACCAACCCTAAAATTGGTAAAAAAGCAACTAATATTGTATATTTTATCATCGTAAATAAGCCTATCCAAGTGAAATCTAATACTCCGATTAACAAAACTGCATAAATATAATTGAATATACTTATGGCGATTACGATGACGATTTGTGCCCAAATTTCTTTTCCAACTGTCCATTTTGTTTCATCATATTTTTTAAAAATTTGCCTAAATATTAATTTTGAACAAATGACAGCAAAAGCTGTAATCAATCCAAATGGAATAACAAGTAAAGTTGTTTTTGAAAAAAGTGGAAACGCTAATCCGAATGGTTGAAAAATTATTAAAAAAAGTGCAACTGGTGTGCCAGTAATGGCGGCTTCTCGAAAGATGCTTTTCCAATCAGTTTCTGGAATCGGGTAGGGTTGTTTTAAAAAATGAATCATAGGTTAGGTTTAGATTTAGTTTCTCAATAATTCGCAATGATAACACAAGTTTTGGATTCAAAATATAGATTTTTAAAATAAATATTTTTTTAAAAAACAAACTACACTTTTTTATCGTTTTACAACATAATCGAACTAAATTTGCGTTATTATAAAATAAAATTTATTAAAAAAAATTAAGATATGAAAAAGTATTTGTTCTTGATATTGGCTATTATGGTTTTAAATGCTAATGTATTTGCTCAAAAAACAAAAAAACGAGTAAAAGATCCCGACGCATTGCCAAAATCTGGTTTTTTCATCAAAACTCATCCATTGGGATTTTTATATGGTCCAAACGTAGGTTTAGAATACATCTTGAATACAAAAAGTACGCTACAATTTGAAGTAGCTTATTTGACAAATGTCGCTCCGCGTACAGCCGATGCACCTAATGAAAAAATTATAGCGTCAACATCTACTGCTTTTGATTTGAAAACATATTATTTAAATAACTTTATCAAGGTAAAATCAGGTATTGATTTTAGGCTTGGATATAAATTCTTTACTGAAAATTGGGCAAACGGATATTATGTAATGCCTCAAATAAGGTACAGAACGAATGGTTACGACTTGGTAGTGCCTATCGCTAATGGTGATATTTATAATAGTATTTATCAAAAAACAGCAATTTCGGGAGCAGTTTTGTTTGGCTATCAAAAATTTTATAATAGCAGAATCTTTTTTGATGTTTACGGCGGACTTGGTCGGTCACAAACGACAGAATCGTACACATTCGGCGGTGGACCAAAACCAGTTTCGACTTGGGCTGACAATTATAATGAAACTTATAACAGTTTTAGTTGGAATCTACACGTTGGCCTTATGGTTGGTTATCGTTTTGGAAAAGGAACTGTATCTAAAAACGTTAGCACAACTCAAAAAAATGGAACAGGTTTGTTGGATTAAAATAAATTTGTTTTTTCAATTAAATTCTGTATTTTTGTATAAAAATAGAATCAATGACAGTCATAACCATTCGCACCGAAGACCACGAGTTTTTGAATAATCTCAATTTGTGGTTAAAAAAAAATACGCCAAAAGTAGCAGTTGAAACAGAATATTCTACAGAAATTAATTGGACAGATGCTAGATTAGACGCTAAAACTGAACGTTTGGTTTGGGAAAGTATTGCTAGAAATGAAGCCAATATTTCTTTAAACTCTCCAAGTATTAAAGAAGTGTTTTATGACTTATAAAGTTGAATTCAGTGATGAAGCACTCAAACAATTATCGAATCTTAGAAAAGGTGACAGAAATGCTTATCTCAAATGTTTCGATTTTGTATTAGCTATTTCTACTGACCCAATAGCTGGAATTGGTAAGCCCGAAAGGTTAAAAGGATTCAGAGATTTACACGTATATAGTCGTAAAGTTAATGATAAAGATCGATTTGTATATGTTATTTATGAAGATAAAGAAAAAATTGAAGTAATTTCATGTGTTGGACATTATCTTGATCACTAAACAAAAAAAGCTAAATAATTGACAATCAATTATTTAGCTTTTTTATTAACATTAATTCTTTAATTTTCTTAATTCTTTTAATTTTCTTAATTTTCAAAAAAGGTGTCCCATAAATGCTTTTTTGACATCAAAATAATGTTGATTGTCTTCGTTTGGCTCAATGCGTATCGCTAATCTTTCAGTCACTCTAATCGTAGAATTATCAAATGCTTTTACCTTCAATGGGTTATTGGTCAGCAATCGTATCTGACTGATATTCAAGGAGTTGAGCATTGTTAGTGCATCGTTATATTGTCTTGTATCTGCCTCAAAACCTAGGTGAGTGTTGGCTTCGATGGTATCAAAACCTTGCTCTTGTAACTGATATGCTTTAAGTTTATTGATGAGACCAATGCCGCGACCTTCTTGACGAAGATAAATCAAGACGCCATTATTTTCGGAAATTTCATGTAGCGAATATGCAAGTTGTTCGCCACAATCGCACTTGCGAGAGCCGAACAAGTCGCCAGTCATACACTCAGAGTGGATCCGCACGACTACTGGTTTTGAAACATCTAACTCCCTATGTATCAATGCAATATGAGGCATTGGCTCGTCACTATGTGTCGCAAAAGCAGCTATCTGGAACTGTCCAAATTGAGTGGGCAAAAAGGCTTCCGCTTGTTTTATCAATTGATTGTTCAATGCAAAAATGGGTTGATTTCAATTTAGTTTAACTAAATAAAACATCATTTATTATTAAAATAAAACACTATAATTCAGTATATTGTTTTATTTTTTTTAATTAACTTAATTTTTTTAATTCAAAAACTGGTCTTCTTTTTCAATAATTCTGGCAAACAAAACGCCTTCTATATATGCTTTTCGATACTCAGCTATCGAAGAATGGAGCGCTTTGGCATTGAGCCAATTTTTTTCTTCTAACTTGTAACTGCCGTTGCGCGACCAATTGAATTCGTATTTATTCAACCCCAACAAAACGCGAATTATTTCGGCAACCCTTTCTAAATTATAAGTAGAAATATCTACGGCAATACAAGGAATTGTGTAAGACAAGCCGCGCAAAACTTCTGATCCAAAACCTTCTACATTGATTTTGCAAAACATTGGCAAACTAAATTTTTCAATCATTTTGTCAAGCGTAACTACTTGTATATCAATGGTTTTACTCATGGATGCAGTCATGTAATGGGTCAATAATTGTTGTTCATCGGCGTAGGGTAGTGCGGCGATGACTGGTGTTATCCGATCTTCGGGCATTGGCAAAACGTTCAGTTTGCTACCAACCGCAGCATTATAAACCATAAATCGTTTGTTGTCTTTGAACAGTTCGTTCAAAAAAACTTGCTGACTTGGTCGTGGTTCTACGGCCAAAACCTTAGCACCGAGTTTCAAAAACACTTCCGAATATTCGCCTTGATGTGGGCCAATATCAAATACCATATCGCCTTTGCCGACAAACTCAGCATAAAACGAACTTGCTTTTTTGAAGTTAATTTCCTCTTTATTAACCTCCAACTGATCTAAATTTTGATCGCTCATAATAGTGTGTTACCGATTTTTCACAAAATTACACTTTTCCTCTCATTTTTAAATCATTCAGAATTGAATTTTTTATTTTAACACAAAAAAACGTCGTGAAAGCCTAAA
>JAYUJV010000650.1:0-4585 GCA_043764975.1 Saprospirales bacterium | reverse complement strand
AAAAAAAATATATTCACTTTTCAATTGGTTTTCTGATTGTAAGACGAACCGTTGCCTAAAAGGGTTGTATGAAGGTATAAAAATATTTATTATTTTAATAAAATATTTTATTTTTAATGTTTAAATAATTGATTATGAATATTTTATGAAATAATTATTTTTATTTTATTATTAAAAAAGTTAACTCATAACGTCGTCGATGGTTTAAAACCTCGACGACGTTGAACAGAAAATTATTTTAACCACTGACAAATCAGCTTATTAAAGTACAAGTAATTATCAAAAAAATCAAAAATACAACCAAAAACATAATCGAAAATATAAAATTTATAATTCTTTGACATTCAATAAAAAAGAAAAGGTTACTTTTGCACCAAATTTGAATATTTACTGATTTTAAAAGTCAAAAAAAATAACCAATGATTAGAATATTAGTCAACGACGGAATCCACCCAGATGGAAAATTATTACTCGAAGAAGCAGAATATGACGTCGTAACCGACAAAATTGCCCAAGAAGACCTCATAAATGAATTGCCAAAGTTCGATGCCATCATCGTTCGTAGTGCAACAAAAGTCCGCAAAGACTTGATTGATGCTTGCCCAGGTTTGAAACTCATCGCGCGCGGTGGCGTTGGTATGGACAATATCGATGTAGAATATGCACGTAGCAAAGGTATTGTTGTCATCAATACGCCTGCATCATCATCGCGAGGTGTGGCGGAGTTGGCGATGGCGCACATGTTTACCTTGGCCCGTTTTTTACACCATTCTAACCGTGCAATGCCAGTTACTGGCGTTACGGATTTCAAAACCTTGAAGAGTTCGTACTCAAAAGGCATACAATTGAAAGGTAAAACACTTGGTGTAATCGGTTTTGGCCGTATCGGTCAAGAGTTGAGCAAAATGGCCATCGGTATGGGCATGCGCGTGATGCCAGTGGATTTATTTATCCCAGAAGCCGAAATCGGCATACAACCACAAGGTTTCGATAACCTAAAGTTGGTCATCAACCTACGTGTAAAAGAAATTAATGACGTATTGAAAAATGCAGATTTTATTTCGGTTCACATTCCATTTAGCGGCGGAAAAGCGGTAATTGGCGCTGACGAAATTGCAAAAATGAAAAAAGGTTCGTACCTAATCAATACAGCTCGTGGCGGCGCTATCGACGAAGATGCCTTGCTCGAAGCCTTGAATAGTGGCCACATTGCAGGCGCAGGTCTTGATGTGTTCACCAACGAACCATTGCCTCGTATAGAATTGTTGCAACACCCGAATATTTCGCTCACGCCACACACTGGCGCCGAAACACTCGAAGCACAAGTCAATATCGGTATGGAACTCGCGGATCAAATCATTGAGTTTTTTGGAAATTAAAGAGAAGCGAGAGTCGAAAGACGAGAATCGAAAGTTGCTGTTCGAGAGCAATCGTGAGTCGTGAAATAAATTGCTAGTCGCAATTTTTTGTCGTGAGTCGTGAGAACTAATTGTAATGCGTATAAAAATCGAAAGTCGAGAATCGAGAATCGAAAGTTGCCAAGTTAGGTCTGTGTAAATCTGTGAAATCTGTGAGAGAAAAATCGAGCGATGCTAATTAACATCTGTGTTAATCTGTGAAATCTGTGAGAGAAAATCTTATAATCGTGATGCTCGAATAGTATAAAACCTAAAAAGCCACTAATTCTAACCTGAATTGGTGGCTTTTTTTGTAAAAAAATTGACATCAAAATCATTATTTTAGGAATATTGATGTATTTTATGTAAATTTGTAAATGCAAAAAAAATATAGACATATTATTGTAGCGTTTTTGACGTTTATCCTACTCGTGCCAACGGTTGGGGTCAATGCGCTTACGATTTATTGTCTGTGCAAGCATGAAACAAAAGTTAGTTTTTTGCCCCAATTCAACGATTGCAAAACTGCAGAATCCGATTGTTGTAAAGCAAGCGATGAAGCGAAAATTAGTCAATTAAAACCTTGTTGTCAGAAGTTAGAACGTGCAAAACAACAACTATCTACGAAGCATGATTGTACCAAAAAATCTGTAAAATACATAAAAGGAAATTTATTGTTTACAGGTTTTGAATATTCAAAAGTACTTGATTTTCAATGGATTAACGTTGAACATCAAGTTGAATTTATACCAGATTTTTATTTTACATCTACTACATTTGCGCCTTATGTGCTTTCCAATAAAGCACCGCCGCCGCCACTCAGCGGCCGCTACCGTTTGGCGTGGATTCAAACCTACCGTTGTTAGTATTTTCATTGTTTTAAAATTTAGAAACTGTTGTTAAAATTTATTTTTTAACACCTCTTTTTTACGTCTATTTCAAGCCTTTTGAAGTAGTATAAATTAATCATTAACAATGAAAAATATATTTTTAATATTCAATATATCGCTGTTTTTTGCTGTCGCAAATATAGGCGCGCAAACCATACAAGGCGTCGTGACGAACGAACAAAACGAGCTACTGATTGGCGCTCAAATCGTTTGGAAAGGTACAAACGTCGGCACTGTAACTGATACAGCTGGTCTTTTCAAGATTTTAAAAAAGAATATAAAAGCCACATTAACAGTTAGTTATGTTGGATATAAAGCTGTCGAAGTCGAAGTTGAACCCAACGAAGATCACCTTTGGATAGAGGTGCAAGGCGTGGTGTTGAATGCCGTAGAAGTCAGAGCCTTTCGTCCCGATACTTACGTTTCGACTTTGTCGGCGCGCAACGTAGAAACGATTTCGAGCAATGAACTCAAAAAAGCACCTTGTTGCAACCTTTCCGAAGCCTTCGAGAGCAACGGCGCAACTGATGTGACGTATAGCGATGCGGTGACTGGTGTTTCGGAGATTCAGTTGCTTGGTTTGCGCGGTATTTATTCGCAATTGCAAATCGAAAATAGGCCTGCATTATATGGTTTAGGCTACGGTTATGCCTTAGAATATATCCCTGGCACTTGGTTGGAGTCTATCCAGATTGCAAAAGGCGCTGGGACTGTCGTGAATGGCTATCAGGGCATTACGGGTCAGTTGAATACCGAATTGCAGAAGCCACAAAACGATAAACCCTTGTTTATCAATGCTTTCGGTTCTACTATGGGTCGTCAAGAACTCAATGTACACGTAAATGTTAAGCATGACAATGGCTGGAATACTGGCTTATATTTGCACGAAAGTAGTTTTCAGAATCAAATTGACCATGATCGTGATGGCTTTTTGAATATGCCATTAAAAAAACAAATAAATGGTCTTTTTAGAGCCAATAAACGTACTGCAAATTGGGCGGGTCAGTTCAATCTTCAAGCCTTGAACGATACGCGAGATGGCGGACAAGTGATTCCGAAAGGCACGCAAAACACTAAGGATTATTGGCGAATGCACCTCAATGCAGGTCGTATAGAAGGTTTTGGTAAAATAGCATATCTCGGTTTTCGAGAATCGACACGCTCTATTGGCTTAATAATGAGCAGTTTATATCATGATCAAAATGGATATTTTGGCAAAACAGCTTATAATGGCACGCAACGAAGCCTTTATGCAAATTTGATATACAATGACATTATTAAAAGCCTTGAAAACAAAATAATAGCTGGCGTGAGTTTTCAATACGATGATTATAAAGAGCAATATCAAAATGTGCGCTACGACCGAACGGATCGTGTGCCAGGCGTTTTTGCCGAATATTCGCGCGACATGCGCACTGGCGCACACAAGTTTAACAATATGTCGATTATACTTGGTTGGCGCGGCGATTGGCACAACAATTTTGGCTTTTTGAGTACGCCACGTGCCAACTTCAAGTACAACATCAACGAAAATACGGCTTTGCGCATGAGTGCAGGTAAAGGCTGGCATACACCAAATGTGATAGCCGAAAATTTGAGTCTATTAGCGAGTAATCGCCTCGTCCGCGTCCTAGAACCGTTGCGTATCGAAGAAGCGTGGAATTATGGTGGCAATGTATCGAAGACCTATAAATGGTGGGGCAAATCTGCTACACTCAACCTCGATTTATATCGTACCAATTTCGTCAATCAAATCATCATCGACGTGGACAATGACTATCGTTTTATCAATGTGTTTAACCTACGAGGTAAGTCTTTTTCAAACAGCTTTATAGCGACCTTGAATACCGAAATCATCAATAATCTTTCGATGCGTTTGGGTTATAAATGGAATAAAGTAGAAACACAATATGCAGAACGCATTGATATTCAGACGCTTACGCCAATACATAGAGGTTTGGTGAGCATGGATTATATGACAGCAAACAAGACTTGGAAATTTCATGTCACGACTCAAATCGTAGGGCCACAACGTTTGCCAGACAATGACCAATTGCCGCATAGTTACCACAGCGAACACGGCACGCGTTCGCCCACTTATGCCACGGTGCAAGCCCAAATCACGAAAGTTTGGAAGCAATGGGAAGTCTATATCGGCGGCGAAAACTTGACGAATTATGTACAACATAGCCCTATTATTTCGGCTCAAAACCCTTGGGACGAATATTTTAACGCCTCGCAAGTATGGGCGCCAACCATGGGCGCACGTGGCTACATGGGCGTGCGATACAGCATTGC
>JAYUJV010000649.1:0-1721 GCA_043764975.1 Saprospirales bacterium | reverse complement strand
TGGGCGTTGAGCGACAAGCGATGTTAAATTATGGCATCACGGATATTCGTTATTTATTTGAAAACGATGTCCGCTTTTTGAAGCAATTTGCAGCAGCGATATAACAAAAATACAATTTGCAATAGGCAAATTGTTCAATTCTCGACACAAAACTAAAAAGTAGTTCATCCTCAACATAAACAGATGTCAAAACCATCCATACCACAAGGTACGCGAGATTTTTCGCCAGCACAAGTGGCCAAGCGTACTTATATATTTGATACCATAAAGGAAACTTTCAAGCGTTATGGATTTCAAGCCATCGAAACGCCTACTTTAGAGAATCTTTCTACCCTTACGGGAAAATATGGTGACGAAGGCGACAAATTGCTGTTCAAGGTCTTGAATAACGGTGATTTTTTAGCGAAAGCGAACAAAGATGCCTTAGCGGACATGAACTCTGCAAAATTGATTTCGTCCATCGCAGATCGTGGTTTGCGCTATGACTTGACAGTGCCTTTTGCACGCTATGTCGTGATGCACCAAAACGACATCACATTTCCTTTCAAGCGCTATCAGATACAACCTGTTTGGCGCGCCGATAATCCGCAACGCGGTCGTTACCGCGAGTTTTATCAATGCGATGCTGACGTGGTTGGTTCTCCATCGCTGATGTACGAGGCCGAATTGGTGCAAATTTATGATAGCGTGTTTAGTCAGTTGGGTGTACGCGTGGTCATAAAAGTAAACAATCGCAAAATACTAGAAGGTATTGCCGAAGTAGCTGGAATCCAAGACAAATTCATGGATATGACGATTGCGATTGACAAGTTGGATAAAATAGGCATCGAAGGCGTCGAAAAAGAATTGACGACAAGAGGCATTGGCGATGCGGCGATTACGATTATCAAAGAAGCGTTGGTCATCAAAGAACTTGCGCCGTTGAAAACCTTGCTCGAAGGCAGCGAAATTGGTCAAAAAGGGATTGCCGAACTCGAAGCATTTCATACCTATTTGGATATGCAAGCGACCACTAATCCTATCGAATTTGACATCACGTTGGCGCGCGGACTCAATTATTATACAGGTTGTATTTTTGAGGTTGTGGCGCAAGATGTAAAAATGGGCAGCATCGGCGGCGGCGGTCGTTACGATGACCTGACTGGCGTTTTTGGCTTGAAAAACGTTTCGGGCGTTGGCATTTCGTTTGGTGCAGACCGAATATATGACGTGATAGAAGAACTCGATTTATTTCCAAAAAATGCTCAGGATTCCTTGAAGTTGCTATTTATTGCGCTCGATACGGACGCACATAAGTTTGCTTTTGGTTGTATAAACCAAGTACGAAATGCAGGTATCAACGCCGATATTTATCCCGAAGCGGCGAAAATAGAAAAACAACTTAAATTTGCCAAAGGTCGAAATGCACAATACATCGCCATCATCGGTGACGATGCAGCTGATCCGAAGGCCATAAAATTACGCAATACCGAAACGCGCGAACAGCAATTAGTCAGCATCGAGGCATTGATAGATTTATTGAAATAATGTAAATACTTAGGTATTATTCGAACTAACAGTAAATTTGTAGTTTTTAACATTTTCAGATTTAATAAGCAATATACAATTGGCAAAAGGTAACGTTTTTCGGCAAATTTTGCTTATTGCTTATTGCAAATTATACTGAATATCAAATAAAATCTTTTCGATTCAGCTCTTTTCGATAAATAGCTAAGTAGTTA
>JAYUJV010000648.1:0-4594 GCA_043764975.1 Saprospirales bacterium | reverse complement strand
AATCCTAAATTTTCTTATTTGCTACTCGTCGGCGATGGTTCATTTAATTATAAAAGTATTGGTGTTGTAGATGCTTCAAAAAATAAGACATTTATACCTGTATATGAAACCAATCGTAGTTTAGACCCGATTCGGTCATTCCCTTCTGATGATTATTATGGCCTTTTGAGCAACAACGAAGGTTATGATTTATTTGGTGCGTTGGATATTGCAGTTGGGCGATTACCTGCCAATTCGTTGCAAGCACTCAAAGCAGTGGTGGACAAAATAATACGTTATGACCTCAATCCAGCTTCGTTGGGCGATTATCGGAACCGAGTGACGTTTGTGGGCGATGATGAAGATGGCAGCGCGCATACCGACCAAGCGGATAAATTAGGAACAGATACACAAGGAGCTAGTAAGATTTTTAACATCAATAAAGTATATATAGACGCATATCCGCAAATCTCGACGCCAGGCGGACAACGCTGTCCTGATGCTACGCAAGGGATTAACAACAATATATTTAATGGTACTTTGGTCATGAATTACGTCGGTCACGGTGGGCCATCGGGTTGGTCGCAAGAGCGTATTTTGATTGCCAATCAAGATGTGCCAACTTGGAACAATAAAGATAAATTGCCGCTATTCATCACCGCTACTTGTTCGTTTGGCGGTTACGATGATCCCGATCGAGTGACAGCTGGCGAGCAGATTCTTCTCAAAGAAAATGGAGGTTCGGTGGCTTTGTTTTCTACGGTGCGCGCCGTTTATTCCAACGATAACAATGCTCTGACTGATGCGGTGTTCAAAGAAATATATGTAAAAGGTAACAATAAGCGAGGGCGCGCTTTTGGTGACATTTTGCGTTCATCAAAAAATAAAAGTGCTACAAGTAGCGAAAACAATCGAAAATTTGCGCTGTTGGGTGATCCATCGCAGCAATTGGCTTTGCCGCATTACGACATCAAAACCACAAAGATAAACGGTAAGACGATTGTGAATGGTAAGCCAGATACCGTAAAGGCTTTGCAAAAAGTAACGATAGAAGCCGCTGTACTCGACGACAATGGTCAAGTATTGACGAGTTTTAATGGCATTGCATACCCAACGATTTATGACAAAGAGATAGATCAAAAAACGCTTGGTCAGGACGGAACGCCAGTGATTACGTACAAGATTCAAAAAAATATATTATTCAGAGGTACGTCTTCTGTCAAAAATGGTATATTTAGCTTTAGCTGCGTGTTGCCAAAAGACATTAATTACGATTTGGGTTTGGGCAAAATCAGTTATTATGCTCAAAACGGAAAAGATGATGCGGCAGGTGCTGACGTCACGAACCTAGTCATAGGTGGTACATATTCGCTTACGAAAGATGATATGCCGCCAAAGGTGCAAGTGCTAATCAACAATGAAGATTTTATACGTGGTGGCATTACGAACCAAAATCCTACTTTATTTGTAAAATTAAGTGATGATATTGGCTTAAATGTGTCTGGCACGAGTGTTGGGCATGATTTTACGGCTATACTAGATGGCAATCCTCAGAATACGTATCGCCTGAATAACTTTTTTGAATCGGCGGTAGATGATCCGACACGTGGCGCGGCTAAGTATCCGCTGTATCGTTTGGCGGCTGGCACGCACACCGTAAAGGTAAAAGCATGGGACATTGCAAACAATTCTGCTGAAGGAGAAACAGAATTTGTGGTAGAAAGCTCCGCGCAAGCAGCTTTGGAACACATTTTGAATTATCCTAATCCATTTACCACTGCTACGCAATTTCAGTTCGATCATAATTTTGTGGCGCCGCTGCTCAATGTGCAAGTAAAGGTCTATACAATCTCTGGAAAGCTCGTAAAAGTGATAGAAGAGCAGGTAAATAACACAGGTCGCGTGGCGCACGTAAAGTGGGATGGCCGCGATGATGTCGGCGATGACCTCGCAAAAGGCGTTTATTTGTACAGAATAAATGTAAAAGAAGAAGGCGAAAATGCAAAAAGTGTAGAAAGTAACTTTGAAAAATTGGTAATTTTGAAATAAATTTATTTAAATACACAACTTATCATTTTTTTTTACGTTTTCTTAACGTTTGCAATTTTATATTTCTCAAAAAATTTGAATTAAAGAATAAAAAAATACCTTTGTGTCTATTTTTATTTCTTAAAAAATTTCGGCTCTTTTAAAATATTTGTAGAGCAAATTCAAAATGCTCGTTTTTTACTCATTTATTTAGTATGTTAGTATTAAGTATTGCAGTTTTTACAATACAATATATTAACTATTGTTTTTTTATCTCGACTTGAATACTTAATACTCAAATACTTAATACTTTTTGAGCAAAACAAAAAAATACGACCCTGTGTGTGTCTGAAAAATAAAGAACCATTGTTTCTAAACCTAATTTTATAATACCAATTGTTTTTGTAACGTATAAGAAATAATTTCATGAAAAAAATAAGTATAGCGCTCGCAGTTATTTTGAGCATCGTAAATCATAATCTAAACGCTCAGTGTTATAAAGGTGCGGACGGAAATTTGTATGGTCTAAATGGAGAGAAATGCGTCAATACGGTCGTGACAGCAGTGCCTTTTTTAAGAATCTCGCCAGACGCGCGCAGTGGTGCAATGGGTGATGCAGGTATTGCGATCACACCAGATGCGAACTCGATGCACTTCAATGCCTCGAATTTAGCGTTTTCGTCAGAAGACTTGGGCGTATCTGCTACGTACACGCCTTGGTTGAGTGGTTTGGGTATCAACGATATATATTTGGCTTATGCAAGTGCTTTCAAAAAAATAAATAAGCGTCAGACCGTTGGTGCGAGTATCAAGTTTTTCTCGTTGGGCGAAATCAACTTTACAGACGAAAACGGTTCGCCACTCGGTACTGGTAATCCCAACGAGTTAGAAGCGGATTTGGCATTTGTACAATTGCTGTCGCCAAAACTTTCATTTGGTGTGACAGGTAAGTTCATTTACTCTAATTTGGCAAGTGGTCAGACCATCAACCAAACAGTTCCGATTAAATCGGGTAAGGCTGGTGCGGGCGATATATCATTGACGTACAAAACACAAGTGAAAACAGGTAGAGGCAAAGATGATTTTACTATCGGTTTGGCTTTGACCAATATTGGCTCAAAGATTACTTACACAAGCTCTGTAAATAGAGATTATTTGCCAGCTAATATGGGTTTAGGCGCAAGTTACAAGATGAAGATCAATGAATACAACACAATTACTTTTGCATTAGACATCAATAAACTCATGGTGCCAACGCCAGTGATAAAGGAATTAGATAATGGGAAGCCAAATCCAGACTACGATAAGAATGGCAACAAAATAGCCGACTATCGTGAAAAAAGTTTAGTGTCATCTATTACATCTTCTTTCGGAGATGCTCCTTTTTCGGAAGAAATTAGAGAGTATTCTTACTCAATAGGTGCTGAGTATTGGTATGCAAATCAATTTGCACTAAGAGCAGGCTATTTTAATGAAGATAGATTGAAAGGTGGTCGTAAGTATCTCACAGTAGGTTTGGGCTTGAAATACAATATATTTGGTCTAAATTTCTCTTATTTAGTACCAACTACCAACCAACGTAATCCTTTGGACAATACCTTGCGTTTCTCTTTGTTGTTTGATTTTGGTGCTATGAAAAGTACAGAAGAATAAAATAATATAAGCAATTTCTGTTTTTATAAAAAGGCTTTTTGACAATATGTTGTCAGAAAGCCTTTTTTGTTTTATTACGTTACTGACACCTTAAAGGTGTCGGTAACGTCTGGTATGATATGATGTAAAACACATTTTTTGTCATTGATTTTAAAAATATCTATACTTTTTCAAAAAATGAAATATCTTTGTAGAACATTATTACTCAACTATTTTATTTTAAATTTAGTTTATGAAACAGCATTTTCGTTTTCTATTT
The DNA here is from genome assembly GCA_043764975.1 of Saprospirales bacterium. GTDB lineage: Bacteria > Bacteroidota > Bacteroidia > Chitinophagales > Saprospiraceae > JAYUJV01. The sequence continues at coordinate 675 of JAYUJV010000648.1, read as the reverse complement.
TGCGCATTGAGCGTACTTTTTTTATTCTCTAATTGTCAGAATACTGGCAAAACGACTGAGCAAACCACTACACAAGCTCCCAAAGATACCTCTGGTGTTGCCGATAGAAAATGGTGGAAAGAAGCGGTGGTTTATCAACTCTATCCGCGCTCATTCAAAGACAGCAACTGCGATGGTGTAGGCGATTTACAAGGTATTATTTCTAAGTTGGATTACTTGAAAAGCCTTGGCGTTGATGTGATTTGGCTCAATCCGATTTACGGTTCGCCGAATGACGACAATGGTTACGACATCAGTGATTATCGTGCAATTATGAAAGAGTTCGGTACAATGGACGATTTCAACGCGCTACTAAAAGGTATGCACGAGCGCAAAATCAAACTTGTGATGGATTTGGTTGTGAATCATTGCAGCGACGAACACGAATGGTTCAAGCAAAGTCGTAGCTCTCGCACGAGTCCGTACCGCGATTATTATCACTGGTGGCCCGCTGAAAAAGGCAAACCAAATTACCGCTACAGTTTGTTCGATGTGAACCACGATGCTTGGAAATACGACTCTTTGACGAATGCTTACTATTTGCATTATTTTTCAAGAAAACAACCTGATTTGAATTGGGAAAATCCGAAGTTACGTGCTGAAATTCAAGACATTATGAAATTTTGGATGGACAAA
>JAYUJV010000647.1:0-1723 GCA_043764975.1 Saprospirales bacterium | reverse complement strand
TTTGACTAACTGACAAAAACGACTAACCGACAATTTTGACAAAACATTACAACATTTCATAAATCCCAGCAATGCCTTGACCGCCGCCAACGCAAGCGGAAACCATGCCGTATTTTTGATTGCGTAATTTCATTTCATTAAACAACTGAATACTCAACTTCGCACCAGTACAACCGAGTGGATGACCGAGCGCGATTGCGCCACCGTTTACATTCACTTTGCTTGGGTCGATGCCAGCTTCTTGCATCACCGCCAACGCCTGTGCTGCAAATGCCTCATTGAGTTCAATCAATTCGATGTCGGCGAGTTGCAAACCTGCTTGTTTCAAGGCTTTCGGAATCGCGGCACAAGGCCCTATGCCCATGATTATTGGCTCTACACCAGCCACCGAACAAGCAGCTAAACGTGCGATTGGTTTCAAATTATATTCTTTGACCATACGCTCGCTGACCACCAACACAAACGCTGCGCCATCAGATGTCTGTGAAGAATTACCTGCTGTGACTGAGCCAGTTGCAGCAAAAGCTGGGCGCAATTTACCCAAACCTTCTACGGTTGTTTCGCGGCGCACGCCTTCGTCTGTTGCGACCGTAAAGCTGCGCGTTTGGCGTTTATTATCTTTCAAAAACGTTTCTTCTACCGTAATTGGCACGATTTGGCTTACAAAACGACCTTCATCAATCGCTTTTGCTGCTTTTACGTGCGAGTTGTACGAAAACTCATCTTGTGCAGCACGACTGATGTTGAACTTTTTGGAAACCGCCTCAGCCGTCAAACCCATGCCGACCACATAGTCTGGCGTATCAGATGCAACCATATAACTTGGTGCTAATTTGTAGCCAGTCATCGGCAAAAGGCTCATACTTTCAGCACCTCCTGCAATGTAACATTCGCCCATACCAGCACGAATTTTGGCAACCGCCATTGAGATGGTTTCCAAACCCGAAGCGCAATATCGGTTCACGGTCACACCAGGTACTTCGATGCCCAACGCGCGCATCGAAATCTGACGACCGATTTGCAACCCTTGTTCGCCCTCTGGATTGGCACAACCCACGAACACATCGTCCACCAATTTGGGATCTATTTCTGGCACTTGCGCCATCAAATGTTTGATGACATCAACCGCCATATCGTCGGAACGGTAGAATCGAAATCCACCTTTTCCTGCTTTTCCTACCGCCGAGCGATAGCCTGCTACTATATATGCTTCTTGCATTTTTTTATATTTGAATAACTCTCTTTTTAAAAATTAAAGAAATTAAAATAATTAATAAAATTAAAGTAATATGCTCATTAGCAGCATTTTATAATTAATTAATTGAAAATAATTTTTTAATAACAATTGTAAAAGAGATGTTTTATTTAATATTTTTAATAAAATTGAAAATTGAATTTCAATAATTTGTAAATTTCAAGTTGCAATTAATTGGTATGTAAAGTATTGATTATCAATGACAAAAAAGACTAACCGACTAACTGACAACAATGACTAACTGACAAAAAAGGACTAACCGACAACAAAAATTAATTTCTCAATGGTTTCCCTTTTTCGAGCATAAACTGAATACGCGCCAACGTTTTTTGTTCGCCACAAAGCGACAAAAAGGCTTCGCGTTCTACGTCTAAAAGGTAGCGTTCTGATACTTTTTGAGGCGAACTCAAATCGCCACCACAAAGTACAAAACTGGCTTTGTTCGCAATCAAAATATCATGATCACTG
>JAYUJV010000646.1:0-1723 GCA_043764975.1 Saprospirales bacterium | reverse complement strand
TATCTTAGTTTTCAGCGTTTAAATATTTTTATAAGTATTAAATTATCAATGTTTTATATATTACAATTTTATTTTTCTACAAAATAGAGTTACTCCCTATTTGTATTAAAAAAATAAAATATGTATCTTTGTAAAATATAAAAATTAGCACGAAATTCGCTTATAAAACAAGATTCAAGCTATTTTTTAAAATACAACATCTCCATTAAAAAAGAAAAAATTGAGCATTTACGATAAATACGAAACCGTGATTGGGCTTGAAGTACACGTGCAATTGGGTACGAAAAGCAAGGCATTTTGTAGCGATAGCGCCACATTTGGTGCTACGCCCAATAGCCAAATTAGTGCCATTTCGTTGGCGCATCCAGGCACGTTACCGCGCATGAACAAGACGCAAGTCGAATACGCAGTGCGTTTGGGTTTGGCGCTGAATTGTCGCATCAATCCACGTAGTCACTTTGATCGCAAAAATTATTTTTATGCCGATTTGCCCAAAGGATTTCAGACCACACAAGACGGCCAACCGATTTGTATTGGTGGCGAAGTCCATTTTGAAGTCAATGGCGAAGCCAAATCGATTCGTTTGCACCATATCCACATGGAGGAAGATGCAGGCAAATCGATACACGACATGAGTCCGAAATCATCGTACATAGACCTCAATCGTGCGGGTGTGCCGTTGCTCGAAATCGTGAGCGAGCCAGATTTGCGTTCTTCGGACGAAGTGGCGGCTTTCATGACCACTTTGCGCCAATTGGTGCGCTATATAGAGGTGTCGGACGGCAACATGGAAGAAGGTTCGTTGCGTTGCGATTGCAATATTTCGGTGCGACTGCGAGGCGAAAACAAGCTCGGCAATCGCTGCGAAATCAAGAATATGAACTCTATGCGCTATGCCAAACGCGCCATAGAGTACGAAACAAAACGCCAGATTGACCTCATAGAAAGTGGCGGAAAAGTAGCGCAACAAACCCTCAATTTTGATCCAGTGACAGGCATCACAGCGCCGTTGCGCGACAAAGAAGATGCACACGATTATCGCTATTTTCCTGAGCCAGATTTGTTGCCAATTGTGCTTTCGGAGGCTTATATCGCCAATATTGCAGCACAAATGCCGCCTTTGCCGAATCAACTTTATCAGCAATTCGTGACCGAATTTGGGCTAAGTGCCAAAGATGCCTATATACTAACAGAAGAAAAAACGACCGCACTTTTTTATATTGATTTGGTGGCCGAAACCTCGAATCATAAAGCGGCAGCGAACTTGGTCATCAATTGTATCAGACCGTATTTGAGCGAAAAACAAGCCGATTTAGCGCATTTTGACCTGTCGCCCAAGCAATTAGCAGCATTTATTGCGCTCATTGATAGTGGAAAAGTGAGCAGTGCCATTGCGTATCAGCGCTTGTTTCCAGCTTTGGTGGCGAGTCCGAATATTGCGCCCGAAACGCTCGCCGAGCGACTCAATCTGATACAAAGCAGCGATAGTGATTTTATTGTCACGCTTGCCAAAGAAGTATTGGCGGCGTTTCCAGATAAGGTTGCGGAGTATAAAAAAGGAAAAAAAGGCCTGATTGCCTTTTTTATGGGCGAAGTCATGAAACGCTCGAAAGGTAAGGCCGAACCGAAAACCGCCACGAGCGTTTTGGAAGGTTTATTGAAAGCGTAATGGATTGAATGCAAAGCGCATACAATTTTACCTTTTTAATAAAATATCGAATAA
>JAYUJV010000645.1:0-13765 GCA_043764975.1 Saprospirales bacterium | reverse complement strand
AATACAAATGAAAGATATAGCGAATTTGATTGGGCGAGTATGCCTTGCTTCTATTTTTATTTTTGAAGCAGTGGACACAGGACTTTATACAACTTTGACCAAAAAATTAATGAATTTTTATGGATTTACGTGGCAAGTTGGCTTTTTATACAATGGTGCAATCGTCGCTTTATCGATTGGTGCGTTGCTGGTTTTGGTCGGTTATCGCGTAGGACTCGGTTCTATTTTGATTCTTTGCTATTGGTTACCTTATACATTTGTGGTCTATTCTTTTTGGATGGCTCCGCCATTGAATCAACATTTTGAGGCCGAAATGTTTTTACGAAACATCGCCATCGCAGGTGGTTTGTTATTACTCGTATCGAATGGTGCAGGAAAATACAGCATCAAAAGACTATTGGCTACTACGAATGTGGGGAAATATTGATTTTAATTAAGGAAATTACTGATTTTTAATTAAATAAATTAAGAAAATTAAGGGAATTAAAAAAATATCTTTTTATGGAAGTGTAAATATCTGATTGTCAGATATTTACACTTTTTTTATTGCTTTAATTCATGTAATAAAGAATCTAATGCGCTTTAAAGTATGTCACTCCTCAAAATTCAAAAACACAACTAAAATTGTATTAAGTATCATAGATTTTACATATTCGAATTATACTTATATTTTTAATTTTCAATAAAAATCAAATCATACATTTTTTTAAAGTGTTGATTATCAACGAATTAAATTTATTTTTATTTTTATTTTTATTTTTATTTTTATTTTTATTATATGTTATTATATGTTATTATTACATATTTTTGTTGGACTTATATGATTTTATTAAATTTTATACATTCTAAAACAATAATATTAAAAACAAATAAAAGCCTAAATGAATAATAACATTAAACTCGTAATTGTGTATTTAGTCCTATCAATCGGATTAGGTGGTATATCTAGTAAAGTTGGATATGACAGATATTTCAATCCTTTGGGATTACCAAATGTCGATAATTTACCACGAAACTATTCACTATATAATGGAATGGATAATGTATATAGTAAAGCTGAAAAATATGATGCATTAAGGCCCATACATCAATTTACCAAAGATTTTTCATACCTGTCAGAAGATGAAAGATTCAGTGAAAATACATTTTTTCTCCATTTAACAATTAATTCATTAAAACTATTTTTTATACCTTTCTTTATCATCCTTCTTATTATGAACTATGCCAAAATAAAACTCTTGTCCACAGTTGGAATTCCCAATTACATGAAAAAACTGAATCCTAAGCAAAAAAACATATTAGCAATCATAGTTCTTTTGGTTGGATTCGTATTATCAATGGCAATATCAAGTTCGATAGATATTAGAGAAAAAGCATTTAATTTTCAAAATACTTGGTTTGTATGGATTTCTTTCCTTTTAGTAATCGGATATTTAGAGTATAAAATATTTGAATCTTAACCAATATCAGACACACTCAATTTTTGTATTTCAAAAGAGAAAATAATAATTAAAAATTAAATTTTTAACAAAAAAAACTTCAATTTTATGGATTTTTCAGCGGAAACCCCTGATAATTACGAACAAAAATGCCTTTGTGTATTGGTATTAGATGTATCAGGTTCAATGAATGGCGAACCTTTGAATCAACTAAATAAAGGTATTCAAGACTTTCACGATGATATTAAAGAAAATTCGACAACTGCAAATCGCTTAGAAATTTGCCTCATCGAATTTAGTGACACAACTAATGTGTTAATTGAACCTTCGTTAGTTGATAATTTTACTATGCCAACTTTAAGTACAAAAGGGACTACAAAATTAGTAGATGCTGTCAGAGTAGCAATTAGTAAAGTTACAGATAGAAAAAACTGGTATAAACAAACCAAACAAAAGTATTATCGATCTTGGATAATCCTTATCACAGATGGCGAGCCAGATAGAGATCAAGATGTAAGCGGACTTTCGCAAGAAATTAAAGCAGGCATGGCTTCAAAATCTTTTAATTTCTTTGCAGTTGGTGTACAAGGTGCAAAAATGGAAGTTTTGCAACAAATTTCAAGCCCTGATATGCAGCCAGCAGAATTGTCTGGATTAAAATTTAGCGATTTTTTCAAATGGTTGAGTGCAAGTATGAGCGATATTACCAATTCTACGGATGGAGATAGCATAAATTTACCTAACCCAACCAGTTGGATGAAAGGTTTCAAAATATAAATTTATAAACAAAATGGATATTAAAAATAGCTTTCTCGTTCTCCTTTTATTGCTTTTTTCTTTAAATGTATTTTCACAAAAAGGTAAAAATATTGCAATTCCAACACCTGATACAATTAAGCATCAATTAGATAGTTTAAGAGAACTTTCTAATCCTAAGGAAATAAAGATAAATGAACTAACAAAAAATAATACTGCCCTTGGAAATGAAGTAAAAAAATTAAAAGATAAAGTAGAAAAATTAGATAAAGAAAATAGTACTGATTGGACTACCATTTTTGAATATCTAATGGGTCTTACAGCACTTATCTATTTGTTGTTACAATACAAAATAATTACCAAAATAATTAATTATTTTAAAGGAAAAAATGAAAAAGAATTGATAGTTACAGATGAAACAGAGAATCAACTAATTCCTCTAAAAAATGGACCTGAGAATAAGTTAGGTGAAGTTATTGATAAAGAAAAGCCAAACACAAGAAAGGATAAAATCGAAAACTTATCTAACGCTAATTGGTATGTTGTTGGCCAATCTGTGATAGGAAAATCACATATTGAAAATAACACACTTTGTCAAGACAATCATTTTATTGAAGATTTTGGAGGAAACTGGGGAATAGCTATTTCATGTGACGGTGCAGGCTCTGCTAAATATTCCCATTTAGGGTCAAAATTTGTTTCTGAACGTAGCGCAATAATATTCCGAGCAATAATTGAAAAAAACAAATTTGATAAACAAAACCATCTACCTCCAAAGGAAAATTGGCAAGAATTATCTAAACAAGGACTTTATCAGGTTTACAAAGACCTTGAAGTGTATTCTAAAAAGGAAGGTTTAAGGTTAGAAGGCTTGGCATGTACTGTAATCATTGTAATCTATACGCCATTTGGGTACTTAGTTACGCATATCGGTGATGGAAGAGCAGGTTATCTGAATGAACAAAAAGAGTGGAAAGCAATGATGACTCCATGGAAAGGCGAAGAAGCAAACCAAACTGTTTTTATCACTTCTTCAATTTGGAATGAAAAGATAGACTCTTTTATAGAAAGTAATGTGATTGAAGAAAAATCAACAGCATTTACGCTGATGTCGGATGGTTGCGAAAATCATAGCTTTGAGTGTAGCAAAATCAATCCTGAAACCCAAGAATGGATTGACCTAAATCTGCCATATCCTAAATTCTTTAACCCCTTAGTGCATACCTTAAATCAATCTCTTAAAGAAGGTATAAGCCACGAAGAAATCAAAGAAAAATGGACAAATTTCATAACATCAGGGAATGAAGGGTTAAAAAACGAATCAGATGATAAAACATTAATTTTAGGAATTTTACAACCAGTTGAATAATATGCCAAATTTCGTAAATACAGCAAATGGGCAAGTAATTGAATTAGAGGCTTCTCCATTTCAAACAGGTGGAGAAGGAGAACTATATAAAATTGTTTCTCCTACTAATTTAGCAAATCATTGCGTAAAGCTATACTATCAACAATATCAGAATAGCCAAAAAGAAAGCAAGTTAAAGTATATGGTAAGCCATCAACCTCAAACTTTGAGCGATGGCGTAAATTTTAATATTTGTTGGCCAACTGATATCGTATATCGACAAAATAATTTTATTGGTTTTGTCATGCCATTGGCATTTACAGGTGGCATACAACTATATGAATTGTGTACTATAAAAGTCAGAAAAAACATTGATGCTATTTGGCATCAAAAATTTGACCGCTCAAAAGATGATACTCTTCCAAACAGATTGAAATTGTGTGTAAACATTGCAATAGCGATACATAATATTCACGCAACAAAAAATTATGTTTTAGTAGATATGAAGCCTCAAAATGTGTTGGTGACAACACAAGGAAAAGTATCGATTGTTGATTTAGACAGTATTCAAATTGCTGAAAACGGTAATGTCATTCATCACGGTCATGTATCAACACCAGAGTACGTACCTAATGAAGGCCTTAGGCTAAACCCTTCATTAAATTTTATTCCCGAAACTTGGGATAGGTTTTCGCTTGCAATTATATTTTATGAATTGATATTTGGATTACACCCTTTCGTAGCAACAAGTATAGGCGCTTATGAAAATGTTACGACAATTGATGAAAGTATAAAAAATGGACTATTTGTGTTTGGTTCAAAATCACGATATTTACAATTACCACCTTTGCATAATAATTTCAATCACTTACCGCAAAAACTGAAAGATTATTTTGTCAATGCTTTGGATAAAGGTCATACAAATCCAAATGTAAGACCAACAGCAAAAGAATGGGGCGAAGTAATATTTGAAGAATTAAATCCAAGTATTATAACGAAATCGTCTATCAATAATCAGCCACAAATCATTTATCAGCAAGTAGAAAAAATAATTTATGTTGACAAGCCTGTTGAAAAAATTGTATATCAAACGCCTCCTTTTGTTAAAGCATTAATTGGTTTTTTAACAATTATTAGTTTTTTAGTTTTTTGTGTTATGAACAACGAAAAGCAACTACTACGGCTAGAAAATGAAAAATCAAGTACCTTAATACATGAAATTGTAAAAAATAAACCGTTTATCATTGAAAATATAGATTTTAAAAACTCTGCAAATCCTGAGAATTATAAAAATAGTTTCACTCAAAGTGAAATTAGATTTATCTCATTGCGTTTGAAGATAATAGCTTTACAAAATCTTGGTGATACCAAAATTTATGTTAAATTTATTAATCCTTATGGTACATTAAAAAGAAATCCCAATAAATCTCCTACTGGATATTCTTTTGATTTTAATTGCTTTATATTAGAATATAATAATGGGTATAATAATAATAATGGAATTGAAAATGAAATTAATAGTAAGGGTTGGGGAAGCGACGAAGGAAATATATACGAAATAGGGACACACAAAGTAGAAATTTGGTACAATGAAAAGTTAATGGGTACAGGCGAATTTTCTGTAACTAACTGATTACCAATATATAAACTTAAATTTCAATTCATAAAAAGTCCTTGAAAATAACTTTCAAGGACTTTTTTTATCGCTGCAATTATTATTTTAATTTCTTTAATTCCCTTAATTTTTTTCATTCAAAAAAATCAACCTCTCATCATCATCGTCCGATTTCCTCTCCCGCGACCGCCAGACATTGGCGATTGATTGAGTTGATAGCTGAATTGCAATTGCCAATAGCGACCGAGGGCATTCACGCGCTCGTCTTGCACGTAATTGAGTTGCGTTGTTCGTCGGATAGAGCGATTTTGATTCAATATATCGAAAACCGAAAGGCGAATTTCGCCTTTTTTATTCTTAAATAATTGCTTTACCAAGGCAGCATTCCAGATTGTGATATTGGTATTGAAGCCATCGTTGCGACCATTGTAAACCGTATAATTGACGTTGGTCGTGAGGCTAAAACCTTTGGGTAAAAAGCCAGTTAAATCCAGTCCATATTCGTTTGTCCAATAATTTTGATTGAGGCGATTTTGTAGCGAATAAATACTTTTTGTATTCACCAAATCAACGCTCACGCCAGCTTGCAACTTGTTTTCGAGGTCGTAATTCGTAGATGCGCGAATCGAAGATTCAAACGTTTTGGTCAAATTCAAGGCATTGTTGATGATGTTTTGACCGTTGCTGTAACGTGTGCCAGCGCCAAAATTCGCGCGCCAAACTTGTGGTATAAATTGCATACCATAATTTGCCCTCAAATTCGCCGATAAATCATGATCTACGTTTACTGGCATTGAGATTCGGCGCAAATCTTGCCCAATCGTTTGTCCATTCACGATTTTATTTTGGGTATAATTGATGCTACCGTTCAAGAACAAATTGCGAAAAGTCGTGCTATTGAAACTCGAAAAACGCACACGCAAAGTATGTTTATATTCGGGTATCAATTTCGGATTTCCGATATAAGTATTCAATGGATCGCTGTTGTCCGCCACAGGTTGTAGCTGCGTCACGCTTGGTTGATTGGCCGCCGTTTCGTAATCCGCAGTCAAGTTTTTAGATTGTGATATTTCATAACGATAACGAACCGACGGCAAAAAAAACAAGTTTTTGGTTCTAATCGTCGTATCGCGCGTAATCAAATTGCCGAGCAATTGCGATTGCTGCATTTGCGCACTTATCGTGAATTTATGGTCGGTATTGTTCAGCCTCAAACTAACGCCAGGTCGATTATAAACGTAAGTCGTTCGGTATTCATTCGTCAATAAACTATTGATTTTCAGGTCATTAGAAAATACATCATATACTTTTTTATCCGAATGATTTTCAGAAAAATTAAAACGATACGAAAATTCGATGTATTTTTTTCGAGCCAATTTTTCCGTAAATATCATATTTGCACCCAACTCTTTGCCTTCTTGCAACAGCTTTTGCTGCTGATTGATGTCCGTATAATCCAATGTTTTGGTCGCTTTATTCAGTAAGCCATTTCGGGCATTTAAGGTTACATCGCCATCGTTTGTATTGTCAGCAATTTTTAAATTAATAGAAAAAGTACGCCCAACTTTCTTAAATTTATGTCGCCACAACAACTCGCCGTTCAATCTATTTGCCTTACTTTTCGATACCGATTCGCGCTTACCTTCGTTGCTATTTTGAGTAGCGCCGTCAATCATAGCATCGCTCAATTGGTTGGTTTTGGTCAAGGTTTGTCCGATGCTGTAACTTGTCGTAATTTTCAAAGAGTTGCTCGAATCTATCTTTTGATCCAACGCCACATTTATTCTATGGTTCAAATTGTCGTTCAGTTGTGTCGAATTTTCGTTACTGATGATCGTTTTATCGCCTAAAAAAGAGTTCCTTTTTACCGATTTGATATAATTTGTAATGATGTCACTACCCGAATAATTACTGTTTAGCTCCGTTTTTTCCGAAAAATTATTGTTAAAATTAATGCCGCCAGCATAAGTATCTGCAAAACCAGTTTTTTCGCCAAACGACAATGGCAAACTCGTATTGTCTGAATTTAGCGAAAACGAACCGCCGCCGCCACTCGCTGCTTTGAGTCCATCGCCAGTGAAGTTAGAATAATTTTCGTACGAAAAACCTTGCTCGCCAACGTTATTCGCCATACCCAATACAGCAAATTGCTTTTTTTGACTAAAACGATTATAATTGCCCTTTGCACCATATCGAACATCGTTCGCTTGGTTCGATGTACCTACGCCAGCTTCTACTTTCCCAAACGAGCCTTGTCGCTTATCAGTGCGCAATTTCAAATTGATGGTCTTTTCTTTATCGCCATCTTCGATGCCAGAAAACATTGCTTGATCCGATTTTTTATCAAAAACCTGTATTTTTTCTATCGCATCGGCTGGCAAATTTTTTGTCGCCATTTTGGGGTCTTTACCAAAAAACGGCTTTCCGTCTACCAATATATTCACAACTTGCTCGCCGTTAGCGGTCACTGTGCCTTGTTTATCGACTTGTACGCCAGGCAATTTTTTCAGTAAATCCTCAACCACCGCGTTGGGTTGCACCGCAAACGACTTGGCGTTGTACTCTATCGTGTCTTTATTTACTTTTATCGGATCTTTATATCCGCGTATCAGAATGTCGTTCATGCCTTTCGGAAGCAATATAAAATCAGGTAAAGTCGTCACTTTTTGCGTCGCGTCTATCACAATATCTTTTTTCAAAGGATCTAGACCGACATACGTCACCTTGATTTTGTACGCACCCGAAGGCACATCTTGTAACTCAAACACGCCATCGGCGTTGCTGCTCGCAAACGTCAATAAGGTCGAATCTTTGGCTTTGAGCAATATAATCGAGGCAAATTCTAAGACCTGCTTCGACGAATCACGCACCACACCGCGAACGGTACACGTTTGCGCCGATGCAAAAAACGTCATTGTGCAAAAGAAGATAACTAATAAGTATATTTTTTTCATCTCAATATTTTTTTACAAAAATAATCTTTTTCGCCCAAACAAAGAAGGCTTCGCAAATTGCGAAGCCTTCTTTAACATTTATTTATGGAATTTGGAATTATAGGGTTCTCTTTATTTTTTTGTAGAACAAAAAAGAAACTGTACTTTAATCAATTTTTCAAGTAAGAAGTACAGAGTACAGAGTACAAAGTACCTCCAAACAACGTACTTTGTACTTCGTACCTCGTACTTTTTATAAAACATTAATCACAAGCGCAGTACACGCCCACTCGCACGTAACACGTTGTCTGTCAGTAACATATATACATAAATACCTTTCGGCAAATGACCAATTGAGAGGCTGTTTTCGCCTTCGCGTAGCGATTGTGTAAGCAACTCATGACCTAGCGCATCATATAAGCGCAACGTTGCGTAAGGCATTTTGAGTGTAAACGTAACCACATCTGCTGTTGGATTTGGTGCGACATTGAGTATATCTTTTTCTGCAATATCTTTTGTGGCAGTGCTTGCGTTGATGCCAAAATTAAGTTGCGCTACACAATCATTTTTGTCGGTAATCGTGACCGTGTAACTGCCAGGCGTTAGCTTCGTAATCAGCGAATCTTTTACGCCATTGCTCCAAGTATATTTATATGGCGGCGTGCCGCCAATGACTTTCGTTATCGTGACGCTGCCAGTTGGCGTTTGACCTGTCGCATTTTTGAAATCAAAATCGGATATCACGATTGCATCGGGCGCATTTGGTATCACAACTTTTAAGCTGTCTTTGCAACCTTCACTATCGCTCACCGTGAATTGGTACGTTCCACCTTTTAGGTCGTTTATACTCGAACCCATTGTGTTGGTTTTCAGCCACTTATACGTATATGGCGGCGTACCGAGCTTTACATCAAAGTTGAGTTTTGCCTTATCGCCAAAGCATTTTGGCGCAACCACGCTTGGTATTGCGTCATAATTGGCTTGTCTTTCATACGGCCCAATGTCCACACGCCCATCTGCAATGCGAGGATTACCTTCTATATCTGTCAAAATACCCAATGCTTTTACGATGCTGTCGTTCCCGATATTTATCCCAACCGAGCATTGATGTAGGCGATAATTTCCGTTAAGGGTGTCTATGAAGCGCGGTGTAGTGGCGAAGCGATTGCTTTCATCGCACTTGATAAGTAAATCATAGCGATTACTGATGCTATCTTTATATTTAAAATCGCTTATATTGTTGAAAACGTGAATAAATGAAGGGTCATAGTTGTTGTTTATATTTATATTTAACCATCTTCGTTTTTGATTCATTATTATGTTGTTCACTAACCATGTGTTAGAATTTTGAAAATAATTATAAAAAATTGAAAAATCATTATTTAAAAATAAGTTATTTAAGATCAAAATTTTTCCATCATTTGTTTGACCACTTTGAAACAAAGAATTAATATTTGAATAGGAATCTGAATGAACTCTATTATCATAAAAAATATTATTGTTTATATATTGGTTTACTTTTTTATTAATACTAGGATTGATAATAACTATTCCAGTTAAAATATTGCTGTAAAAAATATTATTATCAAAGTTTAAATTTATGTTATTGTCAAACCTAAACCTTATCATAATATCTTTAGTTTTGTTATTAAAAAAAGTATTATTCTTAAAAAGAACAGTACTCAATTCAGTGACTTCTTCAGCAAATAAAGCAATATTGTTTTCCGACTGATTATAATTTTTTTCAAAAATTGAATTTCTAAAAATATACTTATTAGTAATACTTGAACTATAAAAAGCAAAACAGCCTCCAAAACTTGCACTATTCAACCTATAAATATTATTATCAAAGGTAAAGAAATCGTATTTACTCCTATCATTAGAAAAGCTACTAAAAAAGCCACCCGCAGATTTCGCAGTATCTTTTTCAATTAATGTCTTACTAATATTCAATTTGACATTACATTGGTTAGGTCGATATTCTGCTATTCCCCCGCCATATTTTTGGGCATAATTTTCTGTAATTGTGCAATTAATAATATCTATGTTTACGCTATCTAAATTTGTTGTATTAATAAATATCCCTCCACCATGATTTGACCTATCATAAAAACCGATTAAACTACTATTATTATTTGCACAGCCGTCACGTATCATAAAACCATCTAAATAAACTCTACATTTATTACTCGCATTTGGAATAATAGTTATCACGTTATAACTGTTGTCAATTTTTACGACTTGCTGACCAATATTCCCACTCAAAATTGTTACATTTTTCTTCGCATCTCGTTGATTGACTTTTATTTCTGTACCATCAAAACCACCCAATACACAAATGCCTTCCTTTATTGCAAAGGTTTTATATCTGTCAGTTTGGTCAGTAGGTTTGTACATACCTTTTACTACGCAAACAGTATCGTTTTGCTTCGCAGTAGCGAGTGCATCAACGAGGTTTGTATGAGCATCTTTCCAAGTTTTGCCATTGTTAGCACCGATTGCAGTTTGATTGACGTAGATTATTTTTTGAGCAGACACGCTCAGACTTAGGCATACGTATAGTATGCAGATTAGGGATTTTTGGAACATGGGTGTTGTCGGTTAAAAAAGGGAAGTAGATAATCTACTTCCCCATAAAAAAATAGATTAATATTTTATAACTGAACCTTTTATGTCAGTATTTGCTGATTTTACGCTATAAAAATAAACACCGTTTAGTAATTCTGAACCATCATATTGTACTTGATTCAAGCCATCACGTATATCAATTTCATTTTGATTGACTACCCTACCAAGATTGTCTGTAATAGTTAAAACACCTTGCGTTTCTGTATTTGATACAAATTCAAAAGTTGTTTTTTCTCTAAATGGATTTGGGAAAGACTTCGAAGACATTGATTTGGTCTTTGTTATTTGAGCAGTTAATTCGTTGAATACGAAATTACCATTCATATCATAGGTTTCAAATGCAAATTGGTCATCTATTCTGAAAAATTCAGTCATTTTTTCGATGTTCTTCTTTGCTCTAAATTTTAAGACAAAAAGCTTAGTTTTTTCTGAAATTTCAGAATTTTTAATATTTCTATTAAACCAACATGACTTAATTTTACCTATACCAAGTTCATTTAATCCTAAATTATTAACATTCATTTTATATAAATCACCTGACTCTTGTAATGATAAATACTCAATTTCATTTGTATTAAAATTCAGACCAAATTGGTAAGCAGCTAAATTACCAGAGATATTAGGTGAAAAACTAATTTCAAATTCATCACCTGCATTAATTAAATTATTGGATTGGATATTTAACAAATCGCTAGCATTTCTCATAGAAGGATTCTCAACAACAATATTATTGTCATTATTATTAACAACAAAAGCACCCGTAGCAGTTGTATTTGCATCTCCAGATTTTATAGCAGTAAAATCTAAGTTACCTGAGCTTAAAGGTAATGAAGAAACATAGCCTGTATTAAAAGGACTTAACTGTATTTGGTTGAAAAATGTAGAATTAGAAGTGTTCGTAACACTGGTATTAAAAAAAGTTTGAAATAATGGTAACGATAATGTGTATTTAGAAGCAAAACGCCAATTGGGTGCAGTATTTAATGTGGTAGGATTATTAAGTATAATAGCATTTATGGTATTCAAATCTACTAAATCTATTACATTGGGTGTTGTATTATTGTTAACATTTAATGCAATCATTTGATAAGGATTTAATGATAACGTACCTGCTAAAAACCTCTGACCTAAATTTATATCTCCACCAGAAATACCATCTTTAATTAAAGTAGATGAATTAGAACTTGTCGTTTTGCCTGTCGTTACATTTGCACTTCCCGATGAAAGTGTACCAAGATTACAACTTCCAGGTCCTCCAAAGACACCAGATGTATTGGTAAAACAATTAACTGTACCACTAGAATTAGAAAGTGTTACTTTAACCAAATTAATCGGTGTTGTAGAATTAAATAGTTTTACAGTACCAGTCAAAGTTTGAGAAAAAGCCATTTGCGAAAAAACTAAAATGGCAAAAACGATTAGGCTAAACGCGGTTTGCGGTTTGCGGTTTGCGGTTTGCGGTTGTTGAGAGTGTTGTTCTCCATGTTAAAATTGTTTTTAAAAATAAAATAAGGTTTAACATTGAACATGGTATTAGATTTTGTTGTGTGTTGTAGTGCAAATATAAAATGTAATATTTGAAAAACCAAATATTATTATAAAATATTTCCAAACTTTAACATTTGACACAATAAAAAAGCAACAAAAAAAGCCACTCCGAAATCGGAGTGGCTTTCTGGATTTTTATCAAATCTATTGTTCCTATCGCTTAAAAAGCGATTCTACAAAGGCATTTTTATTAAAAATCTGTAATTTGTCTATGCTTTCGCCGACACCGATGTACTTTATCGGTACTTTGAATTGGTCAGTAATCGCAATGGCGACACCGCCTTTTGCTGTACCGTCAAGTTTGGTCAAAGCTAAGGCTGTGACTTGCGTGATTTCCGTAAATTGGCGACATTGCTCTATGGCGTTTTGACCAGTCGTGGCATCGAGTACCAGCAAAACCTCGTGCGGTGCATCGGGCATTGCTTTATCTATACTGCGTTTTATTTTGCCAAGCTCTTGCATCAAACCGACTTTGGTGTGCAAGCGACCTGCTGTATCTATGATGGCGACATCGTAACCATTGGCGGCAGCGTATTGAGTGGCTTCAAAAGCAACGGCGGCTGGATCGGCGTTCATGCCTTTATCAAAAAAGCCACAATCGTTGCGTTCTGCCCAAATCTTGAGTTGGTTTACGGCAGCCGCGCGGAATGTATCGCCTGCACCAAGCACTACTTTATAGCCTTTTTGCTTGTATTGATACGCCAATTTGCCGATAGTTGTCGTTTTACCAACGCCATTGACACCAACGACCATAATTACATAAGGTTTTGTACCAGATGGCAATTCGTAGTCTTCGGCCGTTTTGGATTCGTTTTCGGACAACAAATCGACGATTTCGCTGCGCAAAATGCCGTCGAGTTCGGCGGTGTTGAGGTATTTATCCTTCGCAACGCGCGCTTCTATGCGCTGAATTATTTTTACGGTCGTTTCTAAACTAACATCTGCCTCGATGAGCGCTTCTTCGAGGTTATCGAGTACTTCGACATCTACGGTAGATTTTCCTGCTACGGCACGAGAGATTTTAGAAAAAAAACCTTCTTTTGTTTTTTCTAAGCCTTTATCAAGGTCTTGTTCTTTTTCTTTACTAAAAAATTTTTTGAAAAAACTCATATTCAATTTTTTTTAGAAAAACATTTTATTTTTGGAGGTCGTTAAAAGGGCATTAAAGTAATTAAGAAAAACTAAAATAATTAAAGAAATTAAGAAAATTAAAGAAATTAAAATAATAAACTAACTGATGATTAGTGTTTTATTTCATTTCAAAATATCATTTACTTTAATAATTCTACTTTGACAAATCTAATTGTAATTTTAGTATTATCTAAGGTCTTGATTACCAAAGACTAACAGACAAAAAGACAACATTGACTTTTTTAATTTCCTTAATGCAAAAAAAGGCTTTTCTTTATGAAAAAGAAAAGCCTTAATTATATTGTCTAACCCTTAAAACTTGGAATGTAAAGACATTATAATACTAAGATTACTTCGTGAAGAAATC
>JAYUJV010000644.1:0-13806 GCA_043764975.1 Saprospirales bacterium | reverse complement strand
TATCGGTTACTTTACCTGTGACTGTTCTTTGCGCAAGGATAGTTCCTATTGTAGCAAAAAACAACACGAGCATTAGTGAAAGTTTTTTCATACTAAATCCGAATTTTATGTTAAAAAATAAATAAATGTGCGGTTGATTTCTGAATAAAAAATCAATGAATATTTTAAAATTGTTGAATTTGAAATACTCATTTTTATTCATAAAATATTGTTAAAATTCAAATATTAAAATTTTAATTTTATTAAAATATTTTTAATTTAAGCGTTTTTTTGTCGATAAAAATGGAGTATATATCGACCAAACTTGTGAGAAAGCTGATTATTAACTTAACGTAAAGAGAATATTAACGCTGCTTTAACATAGTTTATTTAACAATAAACATAGTAAATAAAGTTATAATGTACTGATATTCAAGTATTTGACATTGCTTAACAAATAGCAGAACCTAAATATATTTACTTTAGAAACCAAAAGTAATACTTTTTTATAAAATAAAAATATTTTTTAAAAGAAATTTTATTTTAAGCAATGCTTATACATTTGTATTGTGTTCTGCAATCCATAATAAAGTGCATCAGAAATTAGTGCATGACCAATAGATACCTCTAATAATTGCTCTACATTGTTTTTATAAAATGCAAGATTTTTGAGATTCAAATCATGCCCAGCATTGATACCCAATCCAAGTTGATTTGCCAAAATTGCTCCGTCACGATGTGGCAAAATTGCAGCATTTTTATCTTGCTCAAAATCTAAGGCATATTGGCCTGTATAAAACTCTATCCGATCTGCACCTACATTTTTTGCACCTTCTATCATGTCAAGTTTAGGATCTACGAACAACGAAACGCGTATGTTTTTGGCTTTCAAGTCGCCAATGATGCGTTTCAAAAATTCGGCTTGACCGATAGTGTCCCAACCTTCGCTCGAGGTCAAAACACCTGGCGGATCTGGCACAAGCGTACATTGATGCGGACGATTGTCGAGTACCAATTGCATAAAACGCTCGTCAGGATAACCTTCTATATTGAACTCGGTCGTTACCACCTCTTTTAGCTTCGGAATGTCGTCATAACGAATATGGCGTTCGTCAGGTCTTGGATGTACCGTAATGCCTTGCGCACCAAAGCGTTCACAATCCATGGCGACTTGTACCAAATTCGGCAAATCGCCGCCTCTACCATTACGAATCAAGGCAACTTTATTGATATTTACACTTAATTTTGTCATTGTTAATTAGATTTGTTTTGACTTACGCATTAATCATGAAAATTGAAAATTTGAAGTAACTCTATCGTCCTTTTCAATAAGCAATATACAATTTGCAAAAGGCAACGATTTTCGGCAAATTTTGCTTATTGCTTATTGCAAATTGTACTAAATATTGAATGAAGACTATAAAATTTAACTCTTTTCGATAAATAGATAAAATGCTACTTATTTTTATTTGAACAGGCAAAAGTAAGATTTGTT
The DNA here is from genome assembly GCA_043764975.1 of Saprospirales bacterium. Lineage (GTDB taxonomy): Bacteria > Bacteroidota > Bacteroidia > Chitinophagales > Saprospiraceae > JAYUJV01. Next base: position 12,332 of record JAYUJV010000644.1, on the reverse strand, counting down.
TTATTAAAAAAAATAAAAAAGAAATTTTTGTCAATCATATTTTGTAAATTTTTATATATTCGTGCTTGTTATATATTCCATTTAAAAAAATCGAATTAAATTTTATTTCATTAATACACATATATATATGAATTTTAAATTAAAAACTAATAGCAATTTTTTTAATACATTGTTAATAATTGGCGCTAGCTTTTTATCAAATAATGGATTCGCACAAGCTCCAACAACTCCTACGCAAAATGATTGGGAAAATGAAGCGGTTTTTCAACAAAATCGTGAGCCAATGCACGCTTCACTTTTTCCTTTTGAAAACAAAGAAGTTGCTTTGCAAGCTAAAAAAGAAAACTCAGCCAATTTTCAATCTCTGAATGGCGATTGGAAATTTAATTGGTCTGCGACGCCCGAAAAAAAGGAAAAAGAGTTTTTTGCAGTTCGATACAAAGACGACAATTGGAAAACAATAAAAGTACCTTCCAATTGGGAGTTTCAAGGTTATGGTGTGCCGATTTATGTCAATCATCCTTATGAATTTTCAGTTTCGCCGCTTGCTAAAAGTACAGATTTGTACGTCAATAGCAATGATCCGAGTAAATACCCGACGCCACCGCTGATTCCAGCTGGCAACAATCCTGTTGGCCAATATCGTCATAAATTTATGGTGAGTCCGACTTGGAAAGGGCAACAAATCATCTTGCATCTTGGCGCAGTGAAATCTGCATTTTACCTTTGGGTAAATGGTCAAAAAGTTGGTTATTCGGAAGACTCGAAGCTCGAAGCTGAATTTGACATTACAAAATATATAAAAACGACGCTCGAAAACACAATTGCAATCGAGGTATATCGCTACAGTGACGGCACGTACCTTGAGTGCCAGGATATGTGGCGCGTGAGTGGCATCGAACGTGATGTATATCTGTATGCTTGTCCGAAAATACACATTAGGGATTATGCCGTAAAAACGCTACTTGCTGAAGGTTTTGAAGATGGTATCTTGAAAATAGATATGAAAATCCGTAGTATGAGCCGAGCACCGATTCGGAAAGCAACGGTTAGTGTTGAGTTGATGGATTTGGCGACGAACCAACCCGAAATAAACGAACAAGTAAAAATTGAGTTTCCTGATGCTTATGTAACCGATGGCGTGAAACCCGAAAAAACATTTACATTTTCACAAGGTGTTTCTAAACCAAGACTTTGGTCGGCCGAAAATCCGAACTTGTATAAACTGACTTTGACCGTAAAAGACAGCAAAGGCGAAATACTGGAAGCCATTACGACGAATATTGGTTTTAGGAAAGTAGAAATAAAAAATGGAAACCTTTTGGTAAACGGTCAGCCTATATATATAAAAGGTGTGAACCGACACGAACACGATCCGCGCACCATTCATGTATTAAGCGAAGCGCGCATGATTCAAGATATTCAGGAAATGAAAAAAATGAATATCAATACTGTTCGTGCCAGTCATTATCCGAATCATCCGCGTTGGTATGAGTTATGTGACCAATATGGTTTGTATGTCATCGATGAAGCAAATATCGAAAGTCACGGCATGGGTTATAATCTTGAGCGAACGCTTGGCAACAAACCAACTTGGAAAGAAGCACACCTCGAACGTATGCGCCGAACGGTAGAGCGCGACAAAAATCACCCTTCAATTATCATTTGGAGTATGGGTAATGAAGCTGGCAATGGTGTCAATTTTGTGGCTGGCTACGACATGATTAAAAAAATGGACAATACGCGACCTGTACAATACGAACGCGCCGAATCCGAAGCGAATACCGATATACTTTGTCCGATGTACGCTTGGGAAGAAGAACTACGAGATATGGTAGCAAAAGATAAACTCAATCGCCCACTCATACAATGCGAATATGCGCACGCCATGGGCAATAGTGTAGGTAATTTTCAAGATTATTGGGATATTTATCGCTCAAACAAGCGTTTTCAAGGCGGTTGTATCTGGGATTGGGTCGATCAAGGCGTTTTTAAGGCCAATGAAAAAGGCGATACCATAGTAGGTTATGGTGGAGATTGGGGCCCTGCGGACATTGCGAGCGACCGAAATTTTATGTGCAATGGCTTGGTTGGACCAGATCGCCGTTGGAATCCACATGCTTGGGAAGTCAAAAAAGTGTATCAAAATGTATTGATGAAAATGTCGCCAGGCAAAAAAGGCGAAGTAGAACTCAGCAATGATTTCTTTTTTAAAGACCTTTCGGAATATTATATAGAATGGACGTTGGTTGGCGATGGCAAAAACGAGGCAACTGGCCTCATGGAAATGCCAGAAATCAATGCCAGAAAATCTGCAATTGTGCCAATTCCATATCCGCCATTGGCGCGTGGTGTTGAGTATTTTTTGAATATTAACATCAAAACTAGAATAGAAAACAATCTATTACCCAAAGATTATATCGTGGCAACAGAGCAATTTAATCTCGAAAACAATAAAATAAGTCAAAAACCGACCATTGACAATATCGGAGGAATTCGATTAAATGTGTCAGATGATAAAAAATTGACTGTAGAATCTAAAGCGTTGTCAGCCGAAATCAGTAAAGAAACTGGGAATATCGTAAAATTCAAATACAATGGACAAGATATTTTGTTCAGTCCACCAGTACCAAATTTTTGGCGCGCTATGACGGACAATGACTTTGGTTGCGGTTATCCAAAAAAATTAAATGCTTGGCGCAATGCTTGGTCAGATGCCAAATTGACAAAAATCGAAAATGAAGTACTGAATAATGATGAAGTCAGAATCGTAGAAACATTTGAGTTTTTGAAAGCTGCCGGGCAACTTTTTATCACTTACAATATCTTTAGCAACGGCACCGTTAAAGTAAAATGTGAGCTAAAAGCGCGCAATGCGACTACGCCCGATATGCCTCGATTCGGTATGTTGATGCAAGTTCCAAAAGATTATACGGTACTGAATTGGTATGGTCGCGGTCCACAAGAAAGCTACGTGGATCGTAAATCTGGTGCGCAAATCGGTAAATATACAAACACCGTTTATAAGGATTTGCACCCATACATTCGCCCGCAAGAGGTCGGCAACAAAGTTGATGTACGTTGGCTTACGCTCACAAACGGCAACGGCGATGGTTGGATGTATTTTGGTGAAAACAACCTCAATATCACAACTAATTGCTTCGATATCAATGATTTAGATCCAGGTGCAGAAAAGAAAAATATACACTGGAACGAGCTAAAAATGGCCAATCACATTAATGTTATGGTGGATTATAAACAAATGGGCGTGGGCGGTATCGACTCGTGGTCGTCGCAACCGTTGAGCAAATATCGTTTGCCTTTCAATAATTATAGTTACGAATTTGTGATGAAACCAATCTCGAAAGCGGATTCGGCAGATAAAATTTGGAAGGAGAAGTATTAAATTGGGAAATTGGGAAATTGGGAAATTGGGAAATTGGGAAATTTACTTTTAACTAAAATAAAATTATTTATTAAAAAATGAAATATACATTTTATTTACTTTTATTAATACTTGTATTTCAGGCTTGTGTGAAGTCAGAAAACGAAAAAGTAGTGCTGAATGACAATGCTCCTTTTACTGGTTTACTGTATGGCAAAATCTATATTTATGAAGTAGATAGTATTCAATACGATACGATTCAAGGTAAAACAATCCGTGATTCGGTTCATTTTTTTATGAAAGAAAGCGTGATAGATACGTTGAGAGATTTGGTAAAAAATAAAGTTTTGAAAATAGAACGTTCTTATCGAAAAAAAGAAACGCAACCTTGGATTTTGAAAGACATCATCACTGCAAATTTTGAAAAGCAAAATTTTGTACGCACCGAAGATGGCCTAAAAACCCTTTTGTTGCCTTATCCTTTGACAGAGAAAAAAACGTTCGATCCAAGCGTATATGTCGAAAAAACATTTACATCAGTGGAGATAAAAGGTGAGCAAATAGAGCTATACAAAGGCGTGAAAGGAAAAGTAACTTCGCTCAAAGCATCGTTGACGCTTTACGGAAAACAATACACCAATCTTTGCCAAATAGACTGGACAAACGGCACCGACAATCTCGCCGAACAACGCCTCGTAAAAGAATATTACGCCAAAGATATTGGCTTGATTTACAGAGATTTACGTATGCTCAACACCCAATGTCTTGCTTCATGTGCTACGCAAACTTGGGACAAAAAAGCACAATCTGGTTTTGTGTGGCGAATGAAATTGAAGGGGGTGGAATAGTGGGGAAATCTTGGGGAATCGAGAGTCGAAAGTCGAAAGTCGAGAATCGAGAATCGAGAATCGAGAATCGAAAGTCGAGAATCGAGAATCGAAAGTCGAGAATCGAAAGTCGAGAGTTCCAAAGAAGCGATAACCGTGATAATGAATATTGTATAAAAAAAAGAAGTCCAATTTGTATTGCAAATTGGACTTCTTTTTTTTAATTATTTTTTTTAATTTCAATAATCGACTCTCTATTTATCCTCACGCTCAGTTCTTTCGACTCTCGACTTTCGATTCATAACGCTCAGTTCTTTCGATTTTGCATCACGCTCAGTTCTTTCGACTTTCGACCCTAAACCACCAACTCCTCCAAACTCCGCTTAATCAGATACGCCATAAAGGCTTCATTTTCGGTCGAAATGCCAAGACGATTATTCGTGATGTGAACATAATCGCTCAAAATACTCCAAACAAGTAAAGTCTTTTCAGATAATTGTTGTGTGTTTTTCATAATATACTTTGAATCACGAGCAGAAAGCAATGAACCTTCGTAAGCAGAAGCTAAATCCTTGTAAATCAATTGATTGCCGCCAATCCATGCGTTCATATAATCTTCATGAAACTCTTCTTTATCGTTCAACACTTGCCAAAGTGCGGCGTTTTGATTCACGATTAAGTCTTTATTGTTCTGAAAATTGGTTTCATAAAACGAAAACCAACGCGCCTTTTCTTCTTCAATTTGCTCTGCCGAAATATTGAGTAAATAGATGGACGCTTGAACCCAATGCGTACAAAAAAAGTCAAAAAATTGAATTGATTCCTCCAAATTTAGACCGCAAGCAAACGCCATAGAAAGGTTGAGTTGTATGCCTTCGCCGAGCGCAATGTCTTCTGTCCAATTGTATTCGCCATATTTTTCGATGACTTGTAATACAACTTCTGACGACAAGTGAAACTGCCGCTCGGCAACTGTAACGCCAAATTGACCACCATAACGACCAACTTCGGGTACATATTTTGACAATTTCATACTATTATTCGGATACCAATCGGCTCTTTCTTCTAATCGGACAGACGGTTCGAGTCTAAAATAACGCTGAAAATGCTCTTCCAGATTTTGAAAAATAATGGTTTCTAGCATATCTTTTTCGCCCCGAATCCGTAGGCGAATATGCGGACCATCTTCATAATAACGGATAAAAAAATAGCGCTGAATGAGTCCACTTTCGACCAAAGGCTGCATAAATGGCTTTATTCCTTTGATCAATAACGACTCAAAAGGTTCTTCGTAATATAAATATACACTGATCCAACCGTATTCGATCATCTTGTTTTTAGTCTTTTTATGGTTTCAATTGGGTTTTCGGAAGCAAAAACGGCACTGCCAGCCACGAGTACGTCGGCGCCACATTCGAGCAGCTTTTGGTAATTGTCCAAGCCTACTCCACCATCAATCTCAATCAACGTATTGCATTGATTATCAATGATTAATGATTTTAATTTCTTTATTTTTGAATAAACATTGTCTATAAATTTCTGCCCTCCAAATCCAGGATTAACGGACATGAGGCACACCAAATCTGCTTCGCGAATCACATCTTCTAGTACATGAATCGGCGTACTCGGATTCAGCGCAACGCCAGCCAATGCGCCAGTGTCGCGTATCTGTTGCAAGGTACGATGCAGGTGCGGACACGCCTCGGCGTGAACCGTAATCACATCGGCGCCAGCTTTCCGAAATTGCTCTATATATCGCTCCGGCTCGACAATCATGAGGTGTACATCGAGTGGCTTTTGAGCCATCGATTTCATCTGCTCAATGATGAACATTCCGAACGAAATATTCGGCACAAATCGGCCGTCCATCACATCTACGTGATACCAATCTGCTTCGCTGCTGTTTACTATATCAAAATCGCGTTGCAAATTCCGAAAATCCGCAGCCAATAATGATGGTGCTATTTTATGTGTCATATTTTTTTCCATTATGTCCATAATGTCCATAAGTTGCACTTATGGCTAATAATGTTAAACCACTTCGTGGTTTCCAACGTATAATATACTGACTAACAATATATTATCTTCATTTTTTTAATTCTTTTAATTTTTTTAATTGATTAAACTGGTTTCACAAACGTAATTTGCTCGGCTTCCAAAATGGGCATCAATTTCATTTTTAACAACAATTGAATTACCGCCAACACGTCTTTTTCGCAATACGTAGCGATGCGCGGCAAATCTTCATCGTTCCAATAAACGCCACCGACTTGCGAGCCGTCAATGTCGTCTTTGGGCGATGGAAAACCGAAAATGGCTGCCAAAGTTTTGAGCGAAGTATAGTTTTTATTGTCACCAAATTTCCACAATTCCAAGGTGTCAAGTAGGTGTTTTGTCTCCCAAGGTTTCTTGCCTTGCACGTCGAGCATACGCGGAAACGACATCTGATTGAGCAACATTCGCCTACAAATGTACGGCACGTCAAACTCTTTGATGTTGTGGCCACACAAATAAAAACGTTCAGGATTGTTGTATTTGGCGTTCAATAAACCCACAAATTCTTCTAACAATATTTTTTCGTCGTCGTTTGCAAATGATTTCAAACGCGCTTTTAATTGCTTTGTTTCGGGGTCTTTTGTTACGATTCCGACCGAAATACAGACTATTTTGCCGTATTCGGCAAATATTGCTGCGCGATCTGTATAAGATTGAGCCGTCATTTCGTCGTCAAAAATGCCGTCGGCTGGTTTTGTCAAGGCTTTAGCTTTGATGTGCCAAAGGTGTTGAAGGTCTTCGTTTAAGTCCGAAAAAGATTTTTTTTCGGAAACCGTTTCTATGTCTAAAAATAAAATACTCGTGATGTCGATGTGGTCTAGCATACTTTTCTATTTAAATTTGAAATCATGAAACAAAGATACATATTGTTCACACTTATTCAATAAATATTTTACCTTTGTGGCGTTAAAAGTGTTTTCGGAAGAAAACTTAATAGGGAATGTGGTGCAAATCCACAACAGTCCCCGCTACTGTAAGTACGTTTGGTATTTATTTTTTATTAGTAATATTATTAAAAATAAATCCAACTTGATTGACAAAATGCCACTGAATTTTTATTTGGGAAGGCGTCAATCATCGAGTACAAGTCAGGAGACCTGCTTTTAAAAATGTATTCAATAAACCTTCGGAGGAAAGATAATTGGAAACCGATTTTTGGATTAATTAAGGTAATTAAAGTAATTAAGAAAATTAAAATAATAAATTTACAAAATACTAATAATCAGTATTTTATATAATTATTTATTTCAATTTATAAAATTGCAATTATTTTAGTTTGAAAAATTAAGTAAAATAATGAATAAATATTTTAATACTATAATTGCTAATTCTTCAGCAATATTTTCTTAATTATTTTCATTTTTTTAATTTTCTTAATTCAAGAATTTGGCTCCTTTGGTTTATTTATGTCATAAAATCTTCTATTTTATCATAAATTAAACTTTCTTAATGAAAAATTTCATCAATCTTTTATCGATTTTTTGTCTTGCATTTTGTGTATCGAATTGTACGCCAGAAACAATAAAACCGCTTCCTGTCGATCCATACACGACTGGCGTTTTTGTACTCAACGAAGGCCCATTTGGTAGCGGAACTGGTACGGTAACGCATTATGACCCGACTTCAAAAACAGCAAAACAAGACATTTACGGCACTGCAAACAACGCTGGTTTGCTCGGAAATGTGGTGCAAAGCATGAGCGTATATAAAGACAAAGGCTATGTTGTGGTCAATAATGCCAACACAATCCAGGTCGTAAATGCCAATACTTTTGCTTCGATTAGTAAAATTACTGGCCTTGCTTTTCCACGTTATTTTATGCCATTGAACGACAAAAAAGCATACATCACCCAATGGGGAAAAGATGGTCTTACAGGCTCAATCGCCGTTTACGACATTGCTAACAACCTGATAACCAAGACAATAGCGTTAGGAAGCGGACATGAACGTATGTTGATTTCTGGTACTAAGTTATACGTGACGCTTTCGGGTGGTTACGGCAATGACAATCGTGTTTTAATCATTGACACCAATACCGATGCCATAACGAGTAACATAAAAGTTTCGGATTGCCCAGTTGGAATTGTGCAAGATGCAAAAGGCGCGATTTGGGTATTGTGCAGAGGTTATTATGATTTTGCTAAAAACACATTTACTGATGGTGGTTTGGTAAAAATCGTGAATGACAAAGTGGAAGGTACACCTACAAAATTGTCGCAAGGCGCTGACGAATTGGTGATGGACAACACAAAAACGAAGCTATATTTTATGGCTGATGGAGAGTTGCGTAAAGCGGATATTTCGAGTGGCGCGGCTATCATTACGCCGCTAAAATCTAAGTACTATTATGGGCTTGGCATAGATCCAAAAACAAACTCAATTTATGCTGCTGATGCAGGCGACTTTAAGTCAAACGGCACAGTTGATATTTTGAACGAATCGGGCGCAATCCAATCTAGTTTTGCAGCTGGTATCGGTGTTGCTGATTTTTGGTTTAAATAATTTCTCAATTGTTTAGTTGTTTAGTTGTTTAACCGTTTAGTTATAAAAATGCGTAATTATTTGATATTCAAATAATTACGCATTTTTTATAACTCTAATAGCACATTACAAGTCTTCAAATTTCGAGTTGTTGCTTTTACTTTTAGCTTTGATTCAAAAAAAGTATTCGTCAATTTTGAATTTCCATAATTGATTGGACAATGCAAATAAACCGTATTTTCATTAATAATAAACTCATCGGGCGCAAAGGAAATCGCTTCTAATTTTTGCTGTAAAACCGCATCTGGCGTAGCGCTCAAAAACGTAATATGCAGCTTTTCAGCATCTACATTTACTTGATTCAAAAACGGATTATTAGACATGATTGTACCTAAATCTGCTAGCAAAATAATCGTAACAGGCACTTCAAAACCGTATTTATCCAAGATTGCTTTTTCAATTTTTGCTGCTAAATTATCTTCATTTTCGGCTTCAAAAACCACATTTCCAGACTGAATATAAGTCTTGATTTGCTCAAAACCTAAGCCTTCATACAAGGCTTTTAGGTCCGCCATCAATATTTTTTTATGTCCACTTACATTGATGCCGCGTAGGAGCGATATGTATTTTTGCATGATTTTTTGTTTTTACAAAGGTAATTATTTTTACAAAAAAAGCATTATGCGTCGCCGCATAATGCTTTTTTTGTTTTTATATTACACCAACACCTTTAAAATTTTCTCCAATAATTCTTCTGGCGAAAATGGTTTTCCGATGTAATCATTCATACCAAAAAGTTCAGCTTTTTCTTTTTCTGTGAGGTAAACCGAAGCCGTCAGCGCGATGATTGGAATGTCTTTTCGAGTTGCATCTTGTAGGCGGCGAATCTCGGCCGTGGCGCGATAACCGTCCATGTTTGGCATCTGAATATCCATCAAAATGAGGTCAAAAGGTTCGGCTTTCAAGCGGTCGAGACCGATTTGACCATCGTCTGCTGTTGAAACAATAATGCCGTCTTTTTGCAGCATTTTGGTCACCACCAATTGGTTTATTTTGTTGTCTTCTATGAGCAATATTCGCTTATTTTTGAGTTTCAACTTACGCTCGTCAAACAAAGAATTCTCGTTTATAAGTGCTTGTTTTTCAGCAACTTTGAACGGAATCGTGACATATACTAACGTGCCTTCGCCTTGGTTGGTACGGACTTCAAATGTACCGTTTTGTAACTCTATCAATCGCTTTGCTATTGCCAATTTGAGCGCGCGTTCGTTTGTGCCATACCAGTGCTCATCGTCCGATGAAAACTTCTGTTGTAGCATATTTACTTCATCTTGATTTAAGCCAGTGCCAGTGTCACGAATCGACATTCTGATGTGGCTATCGACACCATTTTGAGGCATAAATTCGATGGTCGTTTTGATCATTCCTTTTTCGGTATGCGTCGAAGCATTGTGCAATAAATTACTCAATATCTGATTGAGGCGAGATGGATCGCCGACCAGTGTTTCAGGTACATTGATAGATTCAAAATCGAAATCTACATTTTTGATTTTCAACGTATGATCAAATCTATTTTTAATTTCTGTAAAAATCTTTGGCGCTGAGAAAACCCTACTTTCTACATTGATTTTGCCAGCTTCAATTTTTGAATAATCCAAAATATCGTTGATAAAAACAACTAAATCATTGCTCGAAAACTGCAAAGCTCGCAATTGTTCAAATTGTTCTGCACGTGGATTATTCTCCAACAACAAGTGCGTAAGGCCGCTGATATGATTGATTGGAGTACGCATTTGCGCCGTTACAGCTGCCAAAAACGAATCGCGCGCAAAAGTATTTTGTTCTACCATTTCACGTTTTCCGATTTCGCTCACTAACTTAATATTCAAGGTATCTAAAGCATCGTTTTTATCGCCCAACTCTATATTTTGCGCATGAACGATTGATTTTTGTTCTTCAATCAAAGTATTTTTTTGAACCAACACCTCATTCGCTTTTTTCTTCTGTTGAGCCGATTGGTAAAACTTATAAGCCAACGCGCCAGCCAAAGCAAGCAAGCCAAACAAGAACCAAAGTTTAGTACGAGAAGCCGCTTTTTGTTGTTCTAATTCTACTATTTTCGCTTGCTGCTTGTTGTTTTCAAACTCACTTTCGTAACGCGTCGTGAGTTCCATCATTGCTTTTGATTGCTCAAGGTTAAAGATTTTTTCTTTTGCATCAGCAAAATTCAAAGCATATTTGTAAGCCAACTCACTGTTTCCCAATTTTTTATATATCTCAGAAATACTCAAATATATTCTATCTGTACCATTCACAACTGGTGTGTTTGATAATAAATCGGTTGCTAATTTTAGTTCCGTTTCTGCATTTGCTTTACTTCCGCTCGAAGCCGCAATGTCTGCCGAAATGGTGTGCAACTCCGCCAAACCTAGATTATCGCCTTGGTTTGTTCTTATATCTGTTGCACTTTGCACCATGGTTTTGGCTTGATCAAAATTGGATTGTTGTACATGGATTTTTGCGATACTCGTCATATCTCGCGCAATATTTGGTAGATTGTTGATACTACCGTTCAAATCTAAAGAGTTTTGATAGTACGTCAATGCACCTTCATAATCGGCTAATTCAGAAACGACATTACCCAAAAACGCTGCAATATCAGCTGCTTTTTGCTGCTGTCCAGATGCTACCCAAATATCCATCGCTGCACGATAATGGTCTTTTGCTTTACCATATATTTTCTTTTGTACATAAAAATCACCTAAGCATTTATTCGCTTCCGCAATGCCTTCATTGTCATTTATTTCTTTAAAATACTCTAATGATTTTGTAAAATTAGTGAGTGCGTTACCATCATCTTTTTGAGAAAAATAAATTAGACCAACGGCCAATCTGGTTTTGCCAACCAATTTTCTATCTTTCAAATTGTCCGCAATGCGCATACTTTCTACATAAGATTTCATGGCATTTGTAAAATCTTTTTTATGAAATGCCGTTTCGGCAAGTTCAAAATAAGCATACGATTTCTGAACATCACTGCCTTGCAATATGATGTTTTCTAAACTATCGACTTTAGAATATCCATAACTATCTGATAAACAAATGATTATAGAAAATAAAATTAAAAATAATATTTTTTTCATGGTAATTTATAATAATAAAGGAGAGCAGTTTAATTAACATCGTCAAATGTAATGCCATAATAAGGATATTAATTTAATTCATCATAACCAATATTTAAAAAATGTGACATATTAAAAATTAGAAAAGGCAAATTTTGATGTTACAAAATATGCCTTTTCTAATTTTTCATTTATACTTAAAATCAATTATTTAGTCGGATCTACCGACTCATTTGCATCGCCAATTTTGATACCAATAAAGTCTTTTTTATACATCAAAATATTGGATTTAATAACGATTGGATTTAAAACAGGTAAAAAAGAAGCTGCTGATTGAAGGTTATAATCTTTGTTATAAAACGACCATGACAAGCTCGTTCCGAAATTAGGATTTATACCTAAATTTACTTTTTGAACTGCCACAATATCGGCTGTCGTAATCGTACCAGAAGCATTTACATC
>JAYUJV010000643.1:0-1734 GCA_043764975.1 Saprospirales bacterium | reverse complement strand
TATTTTAATTACCTTAATTATTTTAATTTTCTTAATTTAAAAAATAATGTCAAATGCCTTTTTCAAAGTTCCAGCGCCATACAATGAGCCAGTGTTGGAATATAGACCAAATTCTCCCGAAAAGATTGCTTTAAAAGCAGCTTTAAAAACCTTAAAATCAAGCACAACTGACCAACCAATGATTATTGGTGGCAAAGAAATCAGAACCAATAATCTGGTTTCGATGCATCCGCCACATGATCATCAACACTTGCTTGGTCACTATCACAAAGGCGATGCGAGCCACGTTCATGCAGCAATTGATGCGGCACTTTCGGCAAAACAAGCATGGGAAGATATGCCTTGGCAAGAGCGCGCAGCGATATTTTTACGTGCTGCCGATTTGCTATGTGGCCCATATCGCGCCAAATTTAATGCGGCTACGATGTTAGCACAATCCAAAAATGCGTTTCAGGCAGAAATAGATGCGGTGTGCGAATTGGCGGATTTTTTCCGTTACAACGTTCAATACATGACCGATATTTATGCGCAACAACCATACAGTCCAAAAACAATCTGGAATCGCCTTGAATATCGCCCACTCGAAGGTTTTATATATGCCATTACACCATTTAACTTTACGTCAATTGCGGCCAACTTATGTTGCGCACCTGCTATGTTGGGCAATACAATTGTCTGGAAACCTGCCGATACGCAAGTCTATTCTTCGATTGTGATTATGGAAATTTTGGAAGAAGCTGGTTTGCCAGCTGGCGTCATCAACCTTATATATACCGATGGCCCAGTGGCTGGCGATATTGTTTTCAAACATCCAGATTTTGCAGGTTTGCATTTTACAGGTTCTACAAAAGTGTTCCAACACTTTTGGTCAGAGATTGGAAAAAACATAAACAACTATAAATCTTATCCAAGAATTGTAGGCGAAACTGGAGGTAAAGACTTCGTGATGGTACATCCATCGGCGAATCCGAAATCGGTTGCGGTGGCGTTGAGCCGAGGTGCATTTGAGTATCAAGGGCAAAAATGTTCGGCAGCAAGTCGTGCTTATATTCCAAAATCAATGTGGAAAGAAGTTTCAAAAAACTTGAAAGCTGACCTCAATGACTTCAAAATGGGCGATGTCGAAGATTTCCGAAATTTTATAAATGCAGTCATCGACGAACGTTCTTTTGACAATATTGCTTCATTTATTGACTATGCAAAAGCAGCCGACGATGCTGAAATATTGGCTGGTGGAAATTACGATAAGTCGAAAGGTTATTTTGTAGAGCCAACGGTTATCGTGACGCAAAATCCGAAATTCAAGACCATTTGTGAAGAAATATTTGGACCAGTGTTGACGATTTATGTCTATGAAGACAAAAAATTTGAAGCCGTTTTGGATCTCGTAAACGAAACTTCGCCTTATGCGCTCACTGGTTCTATTTTTTCTAACGATAGAGCAGCTGTGGATTTGGCAACAAACAAATTACGCCACAGCGCAGGTAATTTTTACATCAATGACAAACCGACTGGCGCGGTGGTTGGTCAGCAGCCTTTTGGTGGCACGCGCGCTTCGGGTACGAACGATAAAGCGGGTTCAGTTTTGAATCTCTATCGTTGGTTGTCGCCGCGAACCATCAAAGAAACATTTGTGCCGCCAGTGGATTACAAATATCCGTTTTTGAGCGAAGAGTGATTTTTTTAAATTAAGAAAATTAAGAGAATTAAAGCAATTAAGAAAATATATACAAG
>JAYUJV010000642.1:0-1735 GCA_043764975.1 Saprospirales bacterium | reverse complement strand
ATAAATTTAAATTGTTCAATAAAACCTTGAATTTACTCTGTTTTCAAGCGTAAAAATGTAAACTTATTATTTATTGCCATGTAATAAAAATAGTGTCTTGATTTTGACTAACCGACAAAATGACTAACTTACAATTTTGACTAAAATTCTACTTCAATCGCTTGCGCAAATAATCAATCGCCAACGCATAAGCATCAGCAGATGAAACTTTGTCATATACTGGATTACTTGGATTGGCGAAAGCGTGTTCGGCATCGTAAGATTTGACCGTCAATGACTTATCAGCGGCTTTCATGTTTTGCTCGAAGTCAGCGACTACGGCTGGCGAAATCCATTTTTCCTTTGCTGCGAACAAGCCGAGTACATCGCAATTGAGGGTTTTGAGTTGAGCCACATCTTTCACTGGCATACCATAATACATGACGCAACCAACCGCTTTTTTCTCTGAGAGCAAAGCCGATTTGAGCGACAAACCGCCACCAAAACACCAACCCACACTTGCAATTTTCGCTTTTTTGCCTACATATTTTGACATACCATTTATGATGGCATCGAGGCGCTCTTCTTTGGCAGCTTGCATATATTTACCAGCATCTTCGCGATTGGTCGCAATTTTGCCATCGTACATATCCACCGCCAATACATTTACGTCTTTTAGGTCGTTGTAAAACGTTTCGGCTTGCTTCTTGATGTGGTCATTCAGTCCCCACCATTCTTGATAAACGATGAGCCAATTGTTCGATTTTTTTGCCGATTTGAGCAAAAAAGCACTTGCTTTTTGTCCATCTGGCGTATCGAATGTGACCATAGTACCCACTTCACTTTTGTACGTAAATGGCAACGGATTCTCATGCGAGCGCTTGAAATCTTCTTGATTTGAAAGTGCCGCAAAACTTTCTGTCGAACTCAATAATGAGCAACAAGTTTGTGCATTCATCGAAAAACGAACGATGACGAATAAGCAGATTATGCTTAATTTAAAATTTTTCATATTTATAAATATTTGATTAAGTGCGAAGTACGAAATATTGCCGGTACTTTGTACTCAGTACTTGGATTTAATTACATACCACAAATTTTGCTAATTTTATTTGCTAAAGATTTTACTTTTGGATGCGGATGACCTTTGTCAAAACCAGGGACGCTGTAAGTTGCTTTATTGGTTTCAATCTTGATTTGTTGGCTCAATGCTGCATCAGTTGCACTAAGATTAGTCGGTGCTTTATTAGTCGATATTTTTGACATCGACATTTTACTAACCGAACTACAAAGCGATTTCCAATCTTTTTTTGTAATCGAAAACGATGTATCGCGGCTCACGCCACGTTCGTTTCTATGAATCGAAACCGTTTTTTCGTTGATAATGATTTCTTCTTGATAGCCGCGCGTGCCTGCGCTACAAGTCAAAGTTTTCAAAACTGGTTTAGATGTTGAGCTTGTTTTGGCTTTCGTTTGCGCTTGCGCAAATGTAATGCAGAACATCAATATAAATAATATATTAACTAATTGCTTCATTTAGAGTTGTTTATGAATATTTAAAAATTATTATTTGAAATCGAAGTGCAATCTAATACTTTATTCTCTAAATTCAATGTTTTTGATATAATCGTAATAAAATGAGCTATTGTTTTGTTGTATTTGAACTAAATTTTCAGGTAAATTCCTTTCACGTTCTTCTAGCAAATTGCCTTCTATTGTGTTTACGATACCTTGATTTTCTTTTACAAAAATATTG
>JAYUJV010000641.1:0-4637 GCA_043764975.1 Saprospirales bacterium | reverse complement strand
AATCCGAACACAAACAATAGTAAATAAATTATTTTCATTAAAACTGATTTAAAAAATTAGTAAAAGTTTAGGCATTAGTCGAACATACAGTAACAACGTAATTTTATGTATTTTTCGTTTCAATTTGCAATAGACAATTTGCAAAAAAACAACTACTTTCGATGACAATTGCTTGTTGCTTATTGCCAATTCATGCTAAAACAAACAAAATACCGAAAAAATGCCAGAATTGTTTATTGACAAAATTTCTAAAAATTAATACATACGCATCAAAAACGCAACCAAAAGCTATTTTATTGAAAAATAGAACCTTTTGGCTTGAAAAAATAACATAATATTAGGTTTTCGTGCGGTCAATTGGTAATTAACAAACGTAGCATCGCTCAATCAACGATTGGACGCACTTTCTACCAAACAAAAAACGCTCAATACAGCAACTTATATTGCACGTAATGAGCGTTTTATATCCTAAATAAAGATTTTCAATCTTAAAATGAAACTGGATTGTACAACTTGCCATCCAAGACATTGCGCGCAATCACAACTTTTTGAATTTCGGAAGTACCTTCATAGATTTGCGTAATTTTAGCATCGCGCATCAAACGCTCTACGTGGTATTCTTTCACAAAACCATATCCACCATGTATTTGCACCGCTTCTACGGTATGTTTCATGGCTGCTGATGAGGCATACAACTTCGCCATCGCTGCCGCCGAAGTATAATCCATGTCGTTGTCTTTCATCCAAGCGGCACGATACACCATCAATTTGGCAGCTTCGAGTTCAGTGGCCATATCTGCCAACTTGAACGCAATGGCTTGGTGCTGACTGATTGGCTTACCGAAGGCTTCGCGCTCTTTCGAGTACGCAACCGCCAACTCATACGCGCCACCCAAGATACCGAGTGCTTGCGCTGCGATACCGATACGGCCGCCGCTCAAAACTTTCATGGCAAACTTGAAACCGAAACCATCATCGCCGATGCGGTTTTCTTTTGGCACAATCACATCGTTATACATAATAGTATGTGTGTCCGATGAGCGAATACCGAGTTTATCTTCTTTTGCCCCAATCACAACACCTGGCATATCGGTATCAACGATGAGTACATTGATGCCGCGATGCGCTTTTTCTGGGTGCGTTTGCGCTATCACCAAATGCACTTTTGATGTGCCACCGTTCGTAATCCAGTTTTTAGTACCATTCAGTACATAGTGGTCGCCCATATCAACGGCTTGTGTGCGCTGACTTGTGGCATCACTACCAGCTTCGGGTTCAGAAAGACAAAATGCTCCGACGATTTCGCCACTCGTCAATCGAGGTAAATATTTCTGCTTTTGTGCTTCTGTGCCATACACTTCAAGTCCCCAACACACCAAAGAGTTGTTGACGGACATGATGACCGAGCAAGAATTATCGACTTTCGAGATTTCTTCTATCGCTAAAGCATACGAAAGCGTGTCCATGCCACCGCCACCGTATTCTGGTGCGACCATCATGCCCATAAATCCGAGTTCGCCCATCATCTTGACTTGTTCCTTTGGATAAGTCATGCTCGAATCGCGTTCTATTACGCCTGATTTTAGCTCTTTTTGAGCAAATTCACGCGCTGCAGCTTGTACTGCAAGGTGTTCTTCTGTAAAATGAAATGTCATCGTGGTTGATTACAATTATTTGGTTATTGTTAATTTTATTTGTAAGCACTTAGGCATTATTGGAGAATACTGTAAAATTGAACTTTAGGGTATTTCTCGTTTCAATAAACAATAGACAATTGGCAAAAAGCAACGGCGTTTAGTAAATTTTGCTTATTGTTTATTGCCAATTGTCTTGAATTATAAACAAAGTTCTTAAAATTTTACTTTTCCTAATGAATAACTAAGTTACCACTTTTCTAAAAACCGTCGTCAATAGCTTCCCAAAGTTCTATTTTATTTCCATCTGGGTCAGCTATCCAAGCAAATTTGCCGTAAGAGTGCACTTCCATTTCGCCTACAATAGTTACATTTTCTTCGCGCAAAGCATTCATCAAGGCTTCCAGATCATCTACTCTAAAATTGAGCATAAACGATGATTGGCTTGGCGCAAAATAAGTGCTAGTTTCGGGCATGATAGAAAAAACGCTTTGCGCCGTTTGGGCTTCGTTGTTTCCATCTTTCCAAACAAAAGAAGTATAACTTTGTTCGCCAAAAGGGATTCCAAGGTGTTTTTCGTACCAAGCACACAGTGCTTTATGATTGTTGGACTTAAAAAAAAGTCCTCCAAAACCAGTGACTCGTTTCATGTTTAAAAAACTTAATGATTAGAAAATCTTACTTTGCTTCTTCTTTGGCTGGACTTGTTACAGGATCTGGATCTAATGAAAGACAGCCCGCATCGTTCAAATAATTGAACCATTTGATTACTTTTTTGATGTCAGATGTATATACACGGTCGCGATCGTGATCTGGTAAAATAGTCGAAAAATAATCGCGAATCACTTGATCTGTTCCTTTTACATCAGCTGGCGGATTGGTTTCAATCTGCTCCAACATGGTGCGGAAAATGTGCTTCAACTCTACACTATCGTCTTCAGTATAAATCGCGATAGACGCCAAAGGATTAAATTGGTGCTTACGAGATGCTACGAATTGCGTTTTTTTTGTTTTTAAATCTTCTACTATCAAACCACTTGCACGATTTGTAACCATTTTGTAAATGCCTGGCAAACCGCCAATTGATACATATTTATCTATGTTCATACTTTTAAATTAATTTTTAAATATTTATTTGTCAATAACTGTGAATAAAATTAAGGAAATTAAAATAATGAAAGCAATTAAGGAAATATTTGCCAAGTGGCGCATGCTTAAATTTCTAAAATCATTTTCATACTAAAATCAATACGCTATTAATTTTTCTAATTGTTGTCTTAAACGATTGTTAGCCATAAAAAGTTGTTCGAGTGGTGCAACAAACGGAATTGGACTATCCAAACCTGCCACGCGCATCACTGGCGCATCGAGATACTCGAACAAATGCTCGCTGATATATGCCGCCAATTCGCCACCCAAACCGCCAAATAATGTGTCTTCATGCAAGACCAATACTCGATTTGTTTTCTTTACGGTCGTATGTATTGCGGTATAATCCAACGGCACTAAACTCCTCAAATCCAATATATCGGCTTGTATTTGCATGGCTTCGCAGGCTTTTGTAGCCCAATGTACACCCATACCATAAGTAATAATGGAGAGCGATTCGCCCTCACGTACCAAATTTGCTTTGCCCAACTCAATGGTATAAAAATCGCTTGGCACATCAGCCGATAAGCTACGATACAAGGCTTTATGTTCAAAAAACATAACTGGATTGGGGTCTTCAAAAGCCGCCAAAAGCAAACCTTTGGCATCATAAGGCGATGATGGATAAACGACTTTCAAGCCTGGTGTATGCGTAAACCACGCTTCATTGCTTTGCGAATGAAAAGGCCCAGCGGCTGTCGTGCCACCAGTTGGCATACGAACCACCACGTCCGCATTTTGCGCCCAACGATAATTTAGTTTCGCTAAGTTATTGATGATTTGATTGAAACCGCAAGTTACAAAATCTGCAAATTGCATCTCGACCATCGCCTTGAAACCGCCCATGCTCAAACCCAAACCAATACCCACAATGGCACTTTCGCACAATGGCGTATTGCGTACACGAGGCTTGCCAAATTCGGCCACAAAGCCGTCTGTGATTTTGAACACGCCACCATATTCAGCAATGTCTTGCCCCATCAACACAAGGTTTTCGTGGCGACGCATCGCCAAACGAAGTCCGTCGGATATAGCATCTATAAAACGAATTTCGCTATGCGCGTCTGTTGCTGGCGCGATGGCTTTATTGTCAAAATCAGCATATACATCAGCTAATTCAGCGGCTTCTGTTGAAGTAGCAACTGGCGAATCCGAAGCAGTCGCAACGGCTGCAAGGATAATTTCTGTATTTTCTGCCCTTGTTTTTTCTATGATTTCATGTGTTAAAGTTCCATTTTCGAGCAAATATTGTTCATAATTGCTCAAAGGATCTTTTTTCGCCCAAGCGTCCATGAGTTCTTGCGGAACGTATTTTGTACCCGAAGCCTCTTCGTGGCCACGCATCCTAAACGTCTGACATTCTATCAAAACTGGATGTGGATTTTTACGCATATCGGCAGCGACTCTACTCACGGTCGCGTATACTTCTTCTATGTTGTTACCATCAATGGTATAAGATTCCATGCCGTAGCCAAGTCCTCTATCGCTTAGTTTTTCGCAACGATATTGTTCATTGGTAGTAGTAGAGAGTCCGTAACCATTGTTTTCAATCACAAAAATAACTGGCAAATTCCAAACCGAAGCGACATTGAGCGCTTCATGAAATTCGCCTTGGCTCGTTGCGCCTTCGCCCGTAAATGCGAGAGATACTTTGCCTTCATTACGCATCGAATACGCCATCGCCACACCTGCTGCCAACGAAAGTTGCGGGCCAAGGTGCGAAATCATACCTACTATATGGTGTTCGAGTGCGCCGAAGTGAAACGAGCGATCGCGCCCTTTGGTATAACCGAGTACTTTACCTTCCCATTGCGCCATGAGGCGATCGAGCGGCATTTGTCGGGTCGTGAATAC
>JAYUJV010000640.1:0-1741 GCA_043764975.1 Saprospirales bacterium | reverse complement strand
AAAAAATAAGTCATTGATAATAGCTTGTTTATCAATGACTTATTTTAAAATTAAGTTTATTTTTTTAATAAATTTTCTAATTTTAGTTTTAAATACCTAATGCGCCACCACAATTTTTTCAGTCTTTACCACTTGGTTTTCTACTCGAATTTGGTAAAAATACAAGCCATTCGCAAGGTCTGAAAGGTCAATTTTTTGAGTACTACTTTCTAATTGTACACGACGTAAGAGTTTGCCCGACGCATCGAATAAATACAACTCATTTTGTGTATTTTTGTCATTTTTAATAAATAAAAAATCACTTGTCGGATTCGGAAACACCTGTATATCAGCGATTTGTGTGTCATCAATGGCTGTTATAAAGTTATTGGTCACTACACTTAGGTCATCGACATAAAATCCGTCGTCATTGATTTGAGCATTGGATTGTAGCTTAAAACCGAGCCAAATTTTTTGGCCAAGGTAAGCGCTCAAATCAACTTGCTCCAACACCCAATCTTTCTGAACACCATCATAACAAGGCTGATCTATGTCTTGATTTGGTCCGCCAGGTTTGGTATAATTGCCGCAAAGTGGTGTATAAGTTATATTATTTGTCGAAACCATTACTTGCGCAAAGTCATTTCCTGCCTCGATTGCCCATTTTGCATAATACTGGAAAATCGCTTTTTTTGTATTTTTGAGATCAATGGGGTCTTTGAGTTGCATCATGGTCGTGCTACTATTGGCGTAATTTACAGACGGACTATCGGTTATGGACGAGGGTGCAGATTTGAAGGATTGAAGCGTCAAGTTCCATTTAGAATTGATACCATTATTAAACCAATTCGTGAATGAGTTACCGTTGTTCGCCCAGATCGGATTTGTGTTGAGGTAATATTTTCTGAGCGTATCGTATTTCGTAAAATCGCCGTTGTTTATGCTTACCAAGAACTTTATTTCATCGAGTGATTTTATGTTGCTGTCGAGCGTGTAATTATACGTAACTTGCTGATTTTCAAATTGTTTTAAATTAAATATTTTAACACTATTGTTAATCATGATGTTGTTCGATAGTGCTTTTATCTGTACCGAAGCTGGAGAAGTCGTGATGCCATATCGCTTTAGCGAAAGCGAAAAATCGCCTTGTTTACTCGTCATGTATGTTGGATTATAGTCCGTAAAACGGACTAAATTGAGTGGGAGCCAGGCCAAATCTAAATTAGAACGAAGGCAACGCATACAGTCGTTGGCAATGCTATACGCAGGTGGCCAGAAGCTATTATCGGCCAATTCGGGCGTAAACGTGATGATTTGATTCTTGGTTTTGGCTTCGCCCCACATCCAATCATCTGAATCGCCATTGACATTGTAGCCAACGGTTTCGGTCACTGTACCTTCTTGAAAACCACTTTCGCAAGTCAATAATTTGGCATATTCTCGATAATCTGGTGTTGCGACTTGATCCGAATAACTCCAAGGGTAAATCAAAAGATTGCCATAAGTATGGTAATTATCGGCAGCTACGAATTTATGCGCTTCGCAAAATTCTTTAACAATCTGCGTTTCGGGTTCTGAAAAAGCTGAAGGGCCACGATAAGTTTCAGATTTCGGTGTTGGCGATGAGCCAATGTCGTCTTTCCCCCAATAAAAACCATAGTTACGATTGAGATCCACGCCAAACGAACCATCAGCATTTTTTCGACGGTTTTTGCGCCACAAACCGCCACCATTCGGCATCGTGACTTCATTGTAGATGTAG
>JAYUJV010000639.1:0-1743 GCA_043764975.1 Saprospirales bacterium | reverse complement strand
CCCAAGTGCAACTCGGGGACTAAGTGCAACTCGGGGACTAAGTGCAACTTGGAACACAAAAAAAAGGCTCAATCAAAGTTAAACTTGATTGAGCTTTTATATTATATCGAAATTAGAATATTATTTTAATTTCTTTAATTCCATTAATTTTTTTAATTAAAAAAAAATTAGCTTCTATCGTCAGGACGAGGTTTACGTTCTGGACGAGGCAACAATTCCTTGCGGCTCAAACGTAATTTACCTGTTTTGACATCAATTTCAACGATTTTTACTTGCATTGGATCGCCTTCTTTCACGAGTTCTTCAACGTTGTCAATTCTGCTCCAACTCATTTCGGAAACGTGTAGTAAACCACTCTTGCCACCAAAATCAACGAAACAACCGTAAGGCATAACTGTAGCGACTACGCCATCAACCACATCACCAACCATAGGTTTGTAAGTGATTTTTTTGATACGCGCCAATACAATATCCATCGCTTCTCTGCTTGTACCAAAGATATTGATGTAACCCATTTTGTCTTTCTCTTCGATGTTGATGGTTGTACCTGTTTCGCGTTGTAATTCTTGAATTACTTTACCACCAGGTCCTATCACTGCACCAATGAACTCACCAGGAATGATAACCTCTTGTACACGTGGTGCGTGAGGCTTCAAATCTTCGTTCGATTGTGCAATTGTTTCAGCCATTTTACCCAATATATGCAAACGACCTCTACGTGCCTGATCCAAGGCTTCCGCCAAAAGCTCATACGACAAACCATCAATTTTCATGTCCATCTGGCAACCTGTGATCCCTTTTTCGGTACCAGTTACCTTGAAATCCATATCGCCCAAAGCGTCTTCGTCGCCTAAGATGTTACTCAAAATCACAACTTTGCCACCTTCAGCAATCATACCCATCGCAATACCTGCAACCGCAGTTTTGATCGGTACACCTGCATCCATTAACGCCATAGAACCTGCACAAACCGTCGCCATAGACGAAGATCCGTTAGATTCTAAAATATCAGAAACGATACGCAATGTATATGGATAGCCTTCTGGCAATACTTGCTTCAATGAACGTGCAGCTAAGTTGGCGTGACCAACTTCACGACGGCCTGGGCCACGATTTGGACGCGCTTCACCTACTGAAAATGCAGGGAAATTATAATGCAAAATGAATTTGCTGAATTTCAACAACATCGCTGTATCTTCCATCATTTCATCAAGTTTTGTACCCAATGTCAAAGATGTCAATGCTTGTGTTTCGCCACGGTTAAAGATTGCTGAACCGTGCGCTGCTGGCAAATAAGAAATTTCTGTCCAAATTGGACGTACTTCATCCATTGCACGACCATCAAGACGTTTGCCTTCATTGAGGGCAACCATACGAATGGTGTGTTTTTTTGCTTTATCAAAATATTCGCCAACCAATGCTTCTTTTGAAGCATAATCGTCGCCATAATGTGCTTTCAAAGTTACTTTCAACTCATCTTTGATGGCTTTCAAACCAGCTTTACGAGCATTTTTGTCAGATGCCGAACGCGCCAATGTCTGGATTGGTGCAGTTACGATGTCCGAAATACGAGCCTTCAACTCATCATCAGAAGGCAATTCTGGCAAAACACGCTTCACTAAGCATTTTTCACCTACCAAATTTGCCAAATCCAATTGTGCTTGACACTGAACTTTGATGGCTTCGTGAGCAATTTTCAAGGCCTCAAGCATATCGCTTTCTTGACATTCTTTTGCTTCGCCT
>JAYUJV010000638.1:0-4652 GCA_043764975.1 Saprospirales bacterium | reverse complement strand
GCTATCGATAAAGCTGGCAATACATCGACTTGTTCATTTACGGTCAAAATTGCTCGTTTTGAGCTGACTGCCAAAAGTGATACAGTAGATTGCAAAGGTAAAAAAGCAAAAATCAACATTTTAGTCAAAGATTTTAGCAAAATAAAAAGAATAAAATTTGATTTGATTTGGACAAATACTTCAAATGTCATTTTCACCAATTCAAATACATTAATTAGTGCTACCAATTCAACATTAACGAATACTGTAGATTTTTCGCCCAACAATGGCGTTTATAAAGTAGAATTTTCATCTACAAATGCCAATGGAACAACCTTGCCCGACGGAACTAGTCTTGTTACAGTCGAATTAGATTTAGCAAATACAGTCATCGGCACAAGCTATAATTTGAATATCGCAAACGAAGTTGTGGATTATGCAGGTCCTCCAGTTGTGAATAATTTACCTAAAAAATTGAACAACGGCGGCATTTTTGTTTTGGATAAAGAAGGCCCAGTATTCACAAAAGGTTGTGGTAATGACGTGGTAATCAATATATTGAGTGATAATTGCGACACAACATATACTTGGAATGCAATGGTCATGAAAAACATTGATGTCATAGATCCTTGTAGTGCAGTAGTTGCTGTCACGGTCAATATCACGCCAGGTTCTGTTTTTTCGACTGGTATTACGAAAGTAAATTACAATGCAATAGATCAATATGGAAATCTATCTACTTGTGGTTTTAACGTGACCGTAAAAGATGCCAAAAAACCAACTGTCAAGACCAATGATTCAAAAACATATTATATTCAGCCAGATAGTTGTGACATCAGCATCAAGGATTTACCTTTGCTTACTGATGTTGCTTTCGATAATTGTGGCATGGATTCGGTAAAAGTATCCGTCAAAAACGGTTCTAAATTTCCGATTGGCGTTACAAATGTCACTTATACCGCTTATGATAAAAGTGGTAATTTCGCAATTTATACACGTAAAGTCACTGTTTTAGACACCATTACGCCAAAAATTGGTGTGACTGCTAATACTATTTTACAAATAACAGATACAACTAAATGTACAGTGCCAGCAATTTATCAACTGCCAACTGTAAAAGATAATTGCCCTACAAATCTTACACTTGTACCTAACATAAAGGTAGGTGATCCACTTTCGGCAGGTACAAATATCATTACGTTTTTGGCAACAGATGCCAGTGGAAACACAAGTACAAAAACTTTGCAAATCATTGTGATAGACAATGCTGCTCCAGTTTTTCAGAATCCACCAGCCAACGTAACATTCAGTGCAGACCCAGGTTTGTGCGGCAAAACCATCAATTATCAATTGCCAAATGCCATTGACAACTGTTCGGGTACGAATGTGACGGTTATTGTCAATACTGCCCTTTCAGATTTACCTGCTAACAATTTCTTTGAAGCTGGAAAATCATACACCATCGTTTTTCAAGCCGATGATCAATCTCCTGCTTCGCCATCGAAATATTATGCTTGGAAAATAACGATAAAGCTAGATAGCGAAAGTCCAAAAATAGTGTGTCCGTCAGGTGCAATTATTCCTGCGGCCAACAATAGTTGTGGTGTGAACGTGAACGTGTTGCCAGCACCAATTTCGATTTCTGACAACTGTTCTGCAGCAAGTAATATAGTAGTTGCGGCTTCTAATTTTACGTATGGTTACAAATCAATTGGTCAATATTTGGTAAATTATCAAGCAACTGACGAAGCTGGAAATACAGCGTTGTGTTCGTTTGTGGTTGAAATAAAAGACACCACTAAGCCTAAGTTTTTAACCATGCCACAAAGCGTAACTGCCAATACCGACCTTGATAAATGTACAACAAAAGTAACTTGGGACGAACCTACTTTTACTGATAATTGTAGCAAAGATTCATTGAAAGTAACCAAAACGCCTAATGTTATTTCTCCAAGTACTTTTTTAACTGGTGTTAATAAAATCGTTTATAAAATACAAGATAAAGCTGGAAATGTAGCTTTTGATACTTTAAAAATAACGATTTTGGATAAACAAGCGCCGACGCCTTTAAAACCTTGTGGCGAAACCATCAATTTGGTTGCATCAAAAGATAGTTGTGGAGTTGTCTGGAATAACGGAATTGCCTTATTTACAGACAATTGTAGCTCCATCAAAGTAGCCATTAACACGACTGTTGTTGATGATTTTTATCCAGTTGGTTCATTGACTGTTGTTACGTTTACAGCAGTAGATGCAGCTGGAAACATGACTAATTGTACTAAAAAAATAAGTATTACCGAAAAAGTAAAACCCACGCACACGTCTTGCCCAAGCGACATTGCAATTGTCGTTTCAAAAGGCAAATGCGATACAATAATTGACATCACAAAATTAGGAAAACCAGTATTTAGTGATAATTGTGATAAAAGCCTCGATGTGTCTTTCACGACTATTCCGAGTTCGATTACGACTGCAACTGGTAATAAAATATCTGAAAATACAAGCGTTATTTGGGTCGCCGTTGATGATAGCGGCAACGCCGATACTTGTATTTATAAAATAATTGTCATTGCAAATAACAAACCAAAATTGGTTTGCCCAAGCGATGTGACCGTCATACCCAATAAAGGCGAATGTACGCAAGTAGCGACTTTCGGTTTGCCACAAATTACGCTCGGTTGTTCAGCCCTCAAAGATACAACTGTTACGTTTGCATCGGGTACAAAATTTCCGACAGGCGCGAATATTATTGGTTATTCAGTTAGTGATTTGTATGGAAATATTGCAGTTTGTACGTTCAAAGTCATTGTAAAAGACACTATAAAACCAGTTTTTGACCTCACAAATGTCAATTTGCCAAAAGATGTGAGCTTGAAAGCGACAACAAATTGTAAAGCAAAATACACTTGGAATGAACCAATACCTGTAAAAGATAATTGTGACGCTTCAGTTGTAGCCGTTAATTCGAGCAGTTTCAAACCTGGCGATGATTTCCCTATCGGAAAAACAAAAGTAACATATACAGCTGTAGATAAATCAGGAAACTCAGCGACATATTCGTTTAATATAACTGTTACGAGCGATGCCAAACCGACATTCAAAGGTTGTCCTTCTGGCACAATACAGTACTATGTAAACGGGCAGAAAAAAGATGATCCAACGCAATTTATACAAAATTATACACCTATAAATGGTTGTAATGGTGTAAATCTTTCTTATGATTTTCCGAAAGCAAACACTGATTGTAGCTCTGTAAAAGTAACTGCTAATGCAACAAATCCAAGCAATGCTTCAAAATTTGTGATTGGAAAAAATCCAATGTCATTCGAGGCGGTTGATACATTTGGCAACAAAACGACTTGTGCATTTACGATAGAAGTATTACCGATTCCGACACCTAAAGTGTCGTTGAAAGATACGACCATTTGCGGCAACGCAAGTATTGATTTGTCTGTAACAGGTGCTTTGCCTGGTGCAACTTATACTTGGGTTGGCCCTAATAATTATACAAAAACTGGTTCAAATATCAGTCTTTCAGTTCCGACAAATCCACTTGGTATTTATACGGTTTCGCAAGTAACAAATGAAGGTTGTGTGTCTAAATCGGACTCTACGAAAATAAATCAAACAACTGCTCCAACTGGTGCAAATGATAAAGCAGAAGTCATAAGCGGAAAAACGTTGAACGATAAAGTAACGACAAACGATGCGATTCCGACAGGTGTAAAATATACAACAACTTTGAAATCCGATGTGAAACCAGAAGCTGGAAAACTGACCTTGAATCCTGACGGCACATATACTTTTGTTTCAAAAGCTGGATATATTGGCATTGCGACATTCACGTATGAGTTGTGTTATACAGCTTGCGGAAATAAATGTTCGCAACCATTGATAGTCCAGATAGAAGTAAAATCTGACAACTCGGTTTGTGAAATCCCGACAGTCATCACGCCAAACGGCGACAATTTGAATGATGTACTCGTCATAGATTGTGCGATTGGCAAAACAGACAACGAATTGACGGTTTTCAATCGTTGGGGCGAGCCAGTGTTCAACTCAAAACCTTACGATCCAATCAATAAACCTTGGGACGCTTTTTATAAAAATGAGGTTTTGCCAGACGGTACATACTTTTATATTTATAAAGACTCAGCAACTGCTGAAGCGAAAAAGGGGTATATAACGGTGTTTAGGTAAGGCCTCCCTAAATCCCTCCAAAAGAGGGACTTTAAAACGGATTGGCTACCTTTGTCTTTAAGAAATTAAGAAAATTAAAATAATGAAATAAATAATATAAATCACTGATTGTCAGAATTTTATGTTGTGATATTTTAAATGAATTTAAATTTTAAATAATTAATAATGAAAAAAATATTTTTCTTTATCGTCATTATATTTTGTACAAAAATGTTGAGTGCGCAACAAGAAGCGCATTTTACACAATTTATGTACAATAAGTTGTTCGTGAATCCTGCGTTTGCAGGTGCGCGCGAAGTGCCATCAATCATGGTTTTGCATCGTAGCCAATGGATTGGTTTTGAAGGCGCGCCAACTTCACAATTTATTGCGTTCGATACGCCTTTTTCAAACAATCGTGCTGGATTTGGTGCTACATTGTATCGTGATAAAATTGGTATCAATGAAAATTTATTGGCCAATTTATCGTATTC
>JAYUJV010000637.1:0-4665 GCA_043764975.1 Saprospirales bacterium | reverse complement strand
CACTTGTTTTACAATAAGTAAATTGAGCGCCGAAATAATGAAAACCGAAGTATTTTCGCATGGTAACGGAAAGACTATCAGCGAATTTTTTACGATTTGTGGCGTTGTCTCTCACGCCTGTAAAATTGCTTTCTATTTGAAGTCCGTCTATCGTGCCACCTTTGTAAGAAGTATGTCGGGCAGTGTTGTAGCCGCCGTTGAAATAAGGATCATTTGGTTGTGGAAAAGGGTCTTGTTGGCTCGGCACACTCGGAAAACCTTGCGTTTGTAGTAGCGTTCCGAAGGCTTGCGCGCCACGTAAAAGCTCCGCGTGCTGGAGTTTTTGGATATTTTTCGACACCAAGTTTTTTATGCTACTTACGTCAATATACTTAGATGTATTCAATTGATTATCAGACAATTGTAGTTCTGTATCGTATAATAAATAACCTAATTCGAGGCGTTGAATAGCGTGTCCGTGACCATGTAAATCTATATAAAAACCTTTGGTGTATTGTTTCAGAATTTGGGTTTTTGCGCTGTCTATATACGATTGAAATTCAGTCCACGCTTTTTCAGCATCGGGATTTCCGAGTGCCGCTTCCACGATTTCGCGGTTTGCGTCGAGTTTAAAACGGTGCAAATGACAGATAATTACGTGCGGATAACAGCCCGTTTGCTTGAAAAAAGAAGCCGAAATTTCCTTTGCCAACAAGTCCGTATTCGTATCTTGTGCGTAGGTGCAAGCGGCGCAATTGCGGTCGGGAATCGAGGTCGGTTTCAGAGAGCCGCCATGTGGCGCAGACAAAATGAAAGGCGAATTGCCAGCGATGTATTCTATGTAATTGTTTTTTCCAAAATAGCTTTTGCCTGGCTGTAATTGTCCCCAAAGCGATGAACTACAAAGTATAAAAAACGCAATGTTATATAAATGCTTTTTCATGTTTTTAATTTTTTTGCTGCAAAATTAATTTACAAAATACATATCAATTTCGCCTTTGTTTTTGGCGGCTATTTTACCACGATAATCACACGTATAGTCATCTTTTACAACTAAATAAGTATCGCCTGAGATATTTATTTTGTTGGATGTGCTGCCCGATTCCATCCTCGAAGCGATATTGACGGTGTCGCCCCAAATATCGAATGCAAATTTTTTGCTGCCCACCACACCTGCCACCACAGGCCCAGTATGAATACCGAATCGCGCATTGAATGCTGGTTTGTGTTCTTTTGTTCGAGCCACATTCCAAGTTTTAAGAAAAGTACGCATGGCGATAGCCGCCGCCACTACACGCGTAGCATTGTCGGAGTCAGGCTCAGGTAATCCGCCAGCGCACATATAAGAGTCGCCGATGGTTTTTATCTTTTCGAGGCCATATAGTTGCATGATGTCGTCAAATGCCTTGAAGCAAAAATCCAACTCTGCTACCAATTGTTGAGGCGTTAGCTTTTCGGATATTTGACTAAAATTCACAAAATCGGCAAATAAAACCGTTACATTTTCATAGTATTTTGCCTCTGTGAAACCCTTGGCTTTTAGCTCGTTGGCGACTAAAACTGGCAAAATATTGAGTAAAAGATCCTCGGAACGCTCTTTTTCAGTTTTTATGGCTACGTTTTTTTCAGCCAAAACTTTATTGAAAACGCGTTGTCGAAAAAATGCAAACAACAAACCCAAAGCTGCTAAAAGGACAATAGCCGCAATGGCCAAAAACAAATTTCGATTGGCTTTTTCTTCTTTCAAAGCAATTTCTTTATTCTCTAATTCCATGAGATTCAAGCGATTGAACGAACTCAGCGAATCCACAAGTTGGTTTTGCTGCATCAACATCACTTCGCTTTTGAGCTGTTCTTGGCTCATCGCTGAGATCGCCGACTCTCTGTCCGCTAGTGATTTTGTAAGCGATTGGCTCTGCTGCAAAAGTTTTAGTTGCGTACTATTGGCGTCCACGTTTTGCTGTTTCAATTGCTGATTTTGCTGTTGTAGATTATTGACCTCGGACTGAAGTTGCTTTTTAGCATTGCTCTCAATGGTATTCGCTGCCGTTCCGCTACCTTTTACTTGCGCAATTTTATTTTCGATTTCAGCTACTTCTTTGTTCCGATTGTTTTTGACGTAAATTTGTTTTAGCGACTCCAGATTGTCTAAAATCAGCGTATTGTTACGACTTTTGTTATTTGAAAGCAATTCTAAACTGGTTTTGAATTGATTTATGGCCTTGTCTTTGCCAAAAAATCCTTTTTTTTCCTGTTTGTCCATCGCTTTGCCTTTACGGTTGAGCGCGATGGCCTGAAACTCGCGTTCGCCCATTTGTTTGGCGAGTGTGGCCGTTTTGTCTGCAAATTCTTCGGCGAAAGCAAAACGACCTTCGACCAAACATTGGTCTGTGATAGCGATGCCTTTCGTGAGTTTTGCCAAACCCGAAGTTTGATTCCATTCGGCTTCTAATTGTTCCATTTTGCCCGTTTGAGCTTGGATATTAGCAAAACAAAAGAGCAATGATAAAATGGTGATTAATGTTTTCATCTGGTTTATAAAAAATAAGCGCGTGAATGATATTATGAGGTTTTACATAAAATTTCAATCCAAAATTACGAATATCTTTTGCATAATCGTATTTTTTATTAAATTATTAAAATAAATATATGATTTTAATTAACATTTGTTTTAATCCCAATACAAATCATAATATTTTGCTAAATTTTTAGTATATATATGTTACTTTTGGTCGTTTTTTCGTTTTAAATAAAAAATAAAGTAAGGGCATTAGCTATGATGAAGGATTTTATAAAAAAATTGTTTTCAAGTGAAGAGGATAAAGCGTTTGAGAAGCACATTAATAATCTTCGCAACCAAATAAGTCCCAAAAATGAACGTTATTTGTCAAAGTCTGATAGTGTAAAAAAGTTAGATGAGACCAATATAATTGTTGCCAAAGGAGATGTTATTGCAAAGCGTTTTACTTGTTTTGTGGCTGCTAAACAGTACAATTCAAGTAAATATTCAGAAACTTTTACTTTGTACAATATAATTGTGAAAGATTTTTTGACAATGAAAAATCTTCATTGGACTATAACCGACATGACGAATTTCTTTACTATTGCTAAGAATGGTAATAAATATAAGTTTGAAAATGAGTTACCTAAAGAAATAATCATTGCCTATTTCTCAGAATATTTGCAAGACAATAAGCTATCGATTGAAGTTGAAAAAATGCTAAAATCAATGCTAATCGTAACAGTTTATAGCTTGGCAAATGAGCAAAAAGTTTTAAATAGTAAAATAGAAAGGCTACTTAACGTCAATGATTACAAATTATCAAAAACTACCTTTTTACATTCGCCAATCAATGCTTTTTTAAATAATTGTAATGAAAAAGATAAAAGTAACTGGAAACAATTATTAGAATCGTGTGGTGCGGAAGGCGTAAAAAATGCACCTACAAAAATTTGGCTTAAAGAAAATACTTTATTTATAAAAGAAGAAATTGGCGAACAGATTTTTGCTCAACAAATGATTTATTTTCTTGGAAAAGGAATCGAGGAGTTTAAGATATTTGCTAGTTTTGGGAGTGAGATTTTTTGTGATCTTCGGGACACTCATTTTTTTGTGATGAAGGGTTTATTGTGGAATTGCGGTATCGCTGGCGACAAGCAATTACAGCAATTAATGTATGAATATACGAATCACGCATTTAAAAAACTTTCTGGGTTTGGACCTATTTCTCATTCTACAGGTAGTGCTGCGTTACAAGCCTTCGCCTTGCTTCCGATTCAAGAAGGCGTGCCGCGATTGATGTCATTGCAAAATAAAGTGAACAACAAAACCGTTTTAAAATCCATAGAAAAATACATAAAAGAAGCGGCGAAAAATGGCGGTTTGAGTGCGGATAATATAGAAGAAATTTCTATTCCGAATTATGGCATGAGCCAAGTTGGCGTTTTGGTAATGAATTTTGGAGAAGTTCGTGCAACGACTACTTTTTTGAGTGCAAATAAAAATGAAACGACTTGGAACAACAACGGCAAAGCTCAAGCAAGTGTTCCTACTGCCGTAGGAACCGAGTTTGTAGCCGAACTAAAAGCCTATAAAAATACAATAAAAGAGATTGAACAGCTTTTGCCTTCACAACGCAATCGTCTTGAAAATCAATACCTTGCGCCAGTTTCTTGGACGTATAAAGATTGGTTTTCGTTGTATATTTCGCATCCAGTCATGGGTATTTTAAGTCAAAAATTAATTTGGAATTTTGAAATAAATGGCAAAAATCAACAAGCCATTTATCAAAATAATTACTTTGAAAATGTCGATGGCGAACCGATAACAATAGACGAAACCGAAACCAAAGTAACGCTTTGGCATCCGATTGATTTTGATGCTAATTATGTTTTTAAATGGCGTAACTACTTGATTAATAAGGAAATAGTACAGACTTTCAAGCAAGCGTTCCGAGAAGTATATATCGTAACCGATGCCGAATTGAATACCGAAACGTACTCTAATCGCTTTGCAGCACATATTTTAAGACAACATCAATTCGCTACTTTAGCAAAATTAAGGTCTTGGAATTATACGCTTCAAGGCAATTGGGATTCGCACAATATACCGACTAAAAAGTTATCGCATTGGAATATGACGGCTCAATTTTGGGTAGAAGGTGTGGATGCAGAAACAAGTCCAGC
>JAYUJV010000636.1:0-4673 GCA_043764975.1 Saprospirales bacterium | reverse complement strand
TCAATACAATCAAAGATGTGTATAATGACTTCAAAAAAATTGCAGAACGTATAATGGAGTTATAAAAATCCGTAGCCGATTTCAAGGCTTACATCTGTTCGGAAGTCTTGGCTATCAGCCTTGATTTAGCAGAAAGCGTTGATGGCAATGTGGTAGAAATGAATGAAGAATTGAGTTTGGGAATGAAAGTAGAACGCGTTTAAAAAATTGATATACAGCCGCTTATAGAAATATGGGCGGCTTTTTTTATCCATTTAAGACGTTAGGCAATTAGAGATTAGATTTGTTCCAATTGCAAAAGCAAAATCACAAAGTGATACTAATAATGGCAAATTTAAGTTTGTTCCTTTCATGTTTTTTTTATTTTTTTTTAAAATTAAAAAATTATTTCTACTTAAAAATTTTGTAAAAATTAAATAAATAGAACAAAACACTAATCTCAAATTTGTGCCTAAGTCTTGGTCAGATACTAACGTCTTAAATAGATAAATAGGAAACGTAAAGTATTTATTATTAGTTCCTATTTATTGAATTAGTCCATAAAAATATTCTTTGACTTTCCCATTAAAAACTATTATCTTTGTATTAAAATTAGATTACGATGACAACAGCAATTAAGCCACCATTGAGTGCATTGCAACAAGAGTTGTTAGAACTCTATGCACATCACACAACAGATAATGAGTTATCTGACATTAAAAATATGTTGGCACAATATTACGCCAGCAAAGCTATGGATGCTATGGACGCATTATGTGATGAACGTGGCTATACTGCCGATACAATGGTAGATTGGGCTAACGCACATGATAGAATTTTGACAAAAAATAAGTAAATCATGCGAATAGTTCTTGATACGAATATTCTATTGGCTTGTATTGGGCGGAAATCGCCTTACAATTTGATTTTTGAAAAAATAATCAAAAATGAAATTCGTTTATGTATAAGTAATTCAATATTAGAAGAATATGAGGAAATATTAGAGAGACGTACATCGCATGAAGTGGCAATAAATGTGATAAAAATGTTGCTAAAACTAGAAAATGTTTTGCGTTTTGACCCTCGTTATAATTGGGATTTAATCATTAATGACCCCGATGACGATAAATTTGTCGATTGTTATGTTGCGTCGAGTTCTGATTTTCTTGTTACCAATGATAAACATTTTAATCTCTTAAAAAATCTTCCTTATCCACCAGTTAATGTAATAAGTGTTATCGATTTTATGAATATTTTAAGTTCAGAAAAAGGTTCGTAATATTCAAATAGGAATCAATTTATATCAATAATAGTTGATATAGTAGTTATTTTAAAATTATAAAAGATTGAAATACAGTCGCTTATAGAAATATAGGCGACTTTTTTGTTAATGCGAACTTTTCAAAGTATTTTTTGATTAGCAATAAGTATTTTAAAAAATTTGCATTAATTTAGCAATAAGGATAGCATGAGTACAGAAAAAATAAAGTATAGTTGTCGCAAATATACCCTACATTTGTCGCTGTATTACAACCATAAAATTATGTATGAAAATAGAATAGCGGTTAGTATCATGTTTTTCGTAAATGGATTTATGTTTTCCAATTGGGTAGCACGAATGCCAGAAATACAAGCACTTTATGGACTCAATGAATTTGCGTTGGGTTTAGTGTTGTTGACGAGTGCCGTTGGCGCTTTGATTGCGATGCCGTTTGCTGGTTGGTTTGCAACCCGATTTGGCTCTTATAAAATTACAGGATATTGCGCCTTGGGTTTTTGCTTTTTTGTGCCATTTGTACCTATATTACATTATGCTTGGGCGCTTTCGATTATGTTATTTATGTTTGGCTTAGTCGGCGGTGCGATGGACGTTTCGATGAACGAACAAGCAGTTTTGGTCGAAAAGCAGTACAAAAAATCAATTATGTCTTCGTTTCATGCAGTGTTTAGTATAGGCACGGCATTGGGTGCTGGTGTAGGTGCATTGTTTACGCATTATGAAATACCTTTATTTTCGCATTTTACTACCATCAGTATTTTTAGTTTTTTGATAACGCTTTATGGTGTTAAAGATTTGGTTCGCGTGCCGCTTCAGCAAGTAAAAGATGCCGAGGGTGTTAGTATTATGTTTCCATCAAAAGCGATTTTACCATTAGGGATTATTGCATTTTGTGGCATGACAGGCGAAGGCAGTTTATCCGATTGGTCAGCAATTTACCTCACAAAGGTGTTGAATAGCAAGGGCGATATAGCCGCATTGGGTTTCGTATCTTTTGCAAGCGCTATGACGATTGGTCGAATATTTGGCGACTACACGCTCAATCATTTCGGGAAGCGTAAGGTGTTGATATTTAGTAGTTTATGCGCATTTATGGGATTAAGCATTGCCTTGGGTTTTCTATATTTGCCTGCGGTATTTATTGGCTTCTTTTTGGTTGGGTTGGGTTTGGCTAATGTAGTACCCGTTATTTACTCTACTGCTGGAAACACAGAAGGCGTTGCGCCAAGTGTCGGAATTGCAATGGCCACTACAATTGGCTACGCTGGTTTTTTTATAGGTCCACCGCTGATTGGCTTTTTGGGAAAGTCTTATGGATTGCGCACAGGTTTGTGTTTTACACTTTTTCTTTTTATGGTTATGTTCGTTTTGGTTCTTTTTATTTTAAGAAAAAAGTAATTTTTTTAATGAATAAAAAAGCCTAATACTTTGATAATCAAAATATTAGGCTTTTTTTATTTTCAATATTCAAAAACATTATTTTTTCAAAAAATCACGAATAGCGTGGAATATTTTTCGATCTTGATAGCCGTGACCTAGATTTTCGCTTGTCAGCAAGGTTGAATTTTTCCAATTTTGAGTAATCATTTCAGCATCTTTATAGGCACAAACGGCATCGTCTTTTCCATGTATCACTAAGCCAGGTATCTCCAATCGGCTCACAAAATCATGTATCTTAAAATATGAAACTGGCTGACCAAATACCTTGTGTACGTGTGCGAACAGTGCCGTCCGAACGCGCGCAGAATAGCCAAGTAACTTACAATAATTATCTAAAATTTGAGTCAAATCCGATGGCGCGCCCAAAGATACTACGCGCTCAACTTGATGCTCGGCATGTGTCAGAAAATACAACGTTGCATATCCGCCAACTGAATGTCCAACAATACTTTGCGGCTTAAAATGCGCAACAGCCGCACCAATAAATGCGGCGAATTTGACGGCCTGAAAATAAGATGAACCCGATTCGCCATGCGCAGGTGCATCGAGCGCAATAATATGAAAGTCAGCCTTTTGTAGCGATTTTATGAGGTTTTTCCAACGGCCTGAGTTGCTTTCCCAACCGTGTGCCAGTAGCACTTTTGGCCCTGAACCGAACCATTCGTAACATTGCACATTGTCATTGTCAGCTGATAAAGTTGTCCATTTGTCAGCCGTTTTTAGATAAGCCCTTTGTTTTTCAGAAAGCCTGCCTTTTCGAGGAGAGCAAAATATTTTATAGGCACGTTTGCCTGCGTTTTCTTTTGAAAACAATGCAATCGTATTTATATATCGACCGACTGACTTCACTGCCAATCGCTTCACAAAATCATTCATATTTTTAAAATCTTCCTTTTTAAAATCAAATATTAGCACTCAAAATGGCTAATTGCGTACCGAGTAAGGCATTGTTTTTATCCAGTTCCTCTTTTGCATAGCGCTGTAAATCATTTACTTTGTCTTTACTCGTGAACATTATTTTTTGAACACGCGTATCTTCTTTTTGCAAAAAAGAAATATCTGTAAGTGTTGGTAATGCTGACAAACCAGCCAATTGTCCTAAGTTATTACCTGAAAAAACGTGGCTATTTCGGATAGCATCTGGCAGCGCATCATAACCAATCACGATGTCCGTTTGCGATTGTAGGATAGATTCGATGCCCATTTTGCTACGACTATAAAAAGTGCGACCCATGCGACCCATGAGGTCTATTTTATGTACATCTATGCGTCCCGATTCATCCAACACCGATTTTTGGATATGAAAATGCACAATATGGCAGATAATCAGATGACCTGCGCCGCCTTTATCGCCAAGTGGAATAATGCGCTCAACCTTACACTCCATGTGGACAGGCGCTTCTTGCACCCGAAACGGCTTCACGACCACCGAAGCCAAGGGCGTAACTCCCGCTTTCTCAAATTCATTAACATCAGAAGAAAACTCAACGCCCGATACCGCCATTTGCCGAACCACATCGTGGCTGACCATATTGATGACGCACTCCATCGTTTGTTCTATGTTGTGTAGCGTATCCTTGGTTGTGCCATCTGACACGCGACGATTCGAGGAAAAAACCACAATAGGTGGATTAGAACTAAACGCATTAAAAAAACTATACGGTGCCAAATTAGGATTGCCATCTGCATCTACGGTGCTAACCCAAGCAATTGGGCGCGGCGCAACGGCACTTACCATAAATTGATGCAAATCCTTGGTCGGAATCGAAAGCGGATCAAAACTGAGCATAAAGTGTATCTTGAAATATTTATTTTATAAAAATGTTTAAAAAAGTCTTTATAGTAACGAGTAGATAATAAGTTGGCAAAGTTGAGCGTAGTATTTTAGACTTAGACGAGCCAGATTTGAAGTTCGATGCAGCGCATCGGGCTGAAAATATGGCGAAGTATAAGTTTAAAATAGTAGCGATAACGC
>JAYUJV010000635.1:0-1758 GCA_043764975.1 Saprospirales bacterium | reverse complement strand
AAAAACAGAAGCCATCAAAGAGGCTTAACAACAATTTAAAATTTCATTTTTAGTAACTAATATTGTGAGTAAGAAAAAATTTTCATCAGGTTTAGATAGTCTTTTTGTAGCAACCAGCGAGGACGAATACCTCAATGATCTACCAATAGACGAGCGTAATTTTTCAGCATACAACGCTGACGAAGTTGCTACACCTGTGCGCATCATAAAGCGCACGAAAGATTTTACGACCAGTTTCGATAGTTTTTTCGATGATAGTTTTGAGCGTTTCGAAAGTATAAGAGCAGATGAACAAAGTCAATCTTCATTGAAAGATGCGGGTACCAAAAAGCCATTCCGTAAGCCAATTTCTGGTATCGATGGCTTGATACGTAGTACGATGGATGACAGTGGTGAATACAATCCACTGCTCAAAAAACGAATTACGATGATTTTGGATTCGCAAAAAGTAACGCGTTTGCAAGAAATTGCAAAACAAGAAAGTATTTACTTTAAGGATTTTATGCACGATTTGGTCATGAATTACCTCAGAGAATACGATAAAAAAATAAAGTTAGCATAATCGAATTATAGTTGTTTTAGGGGTTGGTGAATCATATTCGTCAACCCCTAATTTTTTTTCTTTTTAATTTTTGTGGAGCAGATTAAAATTGCTTGTTTTTTATTCAAAGAGTTCAATGTATTAAGTATAAAAGTATAAAGTATTGCAGTTTTTAAAATACCTAAACAGTTCACTGTTAGTTTATTATCACGACTTGAATACTTTATACTCAAATACTTAATACTTTTAGAGTAATAAAAAAGTCTCCTATATTATTTATGTCCACAGAAAATTAAAAGAGCTTTTCTTAACAACCTTTTCCCTTTTCAATGAATCGCATAGAAGACTTACGCCTTTTTTATAACCATACCATACAGCCTGAGCTATTGCGCTTAGAGCATTCGCGTCGTCGTTTGATTCAGTTACTTATCTTTTCAGGTTTGTCGTTTGTCGTGATTGCTATCGTTACCTTGGCCATCAATATCCTGCCGCTTACCTTGTTTTTGTGCATTCCAATCGCCATTTATATCGCTTATTTATTGCGAAAAATCCGAGCATTTCAGCTACGTTTCAAGCCGTATGTTATGAAATTAGTTCTCGATTTTTTGGACAACGACATTTATTATGGCACGCTCGAATACGATGCGGAGAAAGAAATTAGTAAAGAGCATTTTCAGAATAGCCACCTTTTTGCGACTGAAGCCACCGAATTTGATGGCGAGGATTACATACATGGTCGCATCGGCGAGTTGATGTTTGAGTTGTGCGAACTGGAGGTAAACGAAATGTCGAAAGTACGCAACAGAGTAGATACGGTTTTTCGAGGCGTGTTTTTGCATAGTAAATTTGAAAAAGAAATGACTGGCGACATCATCATCATTCCGCGAGAGTTGAAGGCAAAATCGATGCGCAGTATCAAGCGATTCACGCGTAATGGCGCGACCGAAATCAAAAACCAACAAGTACACGATTTGGGTTTCGATGAATATTTTGTGGCCTACGCCTCTGCAAATGCTAACGTTGCAGCATTGTTGTCATCTGGTATGCAAGCCGCTATACTCGGCTATCATGAGCGCACGAAGTGTGCCGTTTCGGTATCATTCATAGGAAGTGACATCTATGTTGCCGTTGATGAACCGAATGATTTGCTCGAACCATTTTTAATCCAATCCAACGTCAGTTTTGACCTAATCCTTAGTTATTACGAAAAAATAGAA
>JAYUJV010000634.1:0-4683 GCA_043764975.1 Saprospirales bacterium | reverse complement strand
AATTTGTCAGCAGCCATGTCTTTCAATTCGCCTGCTTTGTGCATCAAATTATCTTTGATTTCAGAAAAATTGCCAGCCGTAACATCTTCTTTGATGTCATTGAATTTGTCCATAGCAGCATCTTTCAAGCCACCAGCCATTTCTTGAGCATCAGCTAACTTGTCAGTCGCCATATCTTTTAGCTCATCGAACTTTGCAGTTGCTTGTTGCATCATGTCAGAACCTACTAAGCCTTCTGCTTTGTCTTTCAAACCTTCTAATGCTTCAGCAGCATCGCCGATTTTATCTTCAATTACTTTTTTTAAGAATTCAAATGCCATTTTATGTTTATTTAATTGTGAAATGAATAACTGGTCGCAAATATACAGATTTTCTGTCTTATTTATACGTATAACAACAATCAAAGACACATTTTATTCAGAAAAAGAATAAAAATATTTTTAATACGCAATACCTCTCTTGTCATGTGCGCGTTGGATTGCACCTTCTATCACGCCAAGCCCTTCGAGTAATTGCTCGGTCGTCATCGTGATTGGAGGCAATAGTCGAATACAATTGCTATACAAACCAGCACGAATCATGACCAAACCATGCGAAATGGCATCTTTTATGACTTCTAAGGTCAATTCCATATCTGGCTCTTTCGTCGTTTTGTCTTTCACGAACTCCATCAAACGCATAGCGCCCATGCCGCGCGTATCGCCCACGAGTGGATATTTAGTTTTCCAAACGTCCAATACGCTACGTATTTGCTCTCCAAAAGCAACTGATTGTGCCAAAAACTCAGGCGAACTAATGATTTTTAACGCCTCAATAGCCGCTACTGCTGCCAATGGACTGCCACCATAAGTACCGCCCACACCGCCAAGGTGCGTACAGTCCATGATTTCGGCACGACCTACGCAAGCACTAATCGGCATACCTGCACCCAACGATTTTGCAATCGTGGTCATGTCTGGTACAACATCGAAATGCTCGCTGGCAAATACTTTTCCAGTACGACCCATACCGCATTGGATTTCGTCGAATATCAATACGATGCCGTGTTTGTCGCAAAGTTCGCGCATCTTTTGCAAAAATGCTTTTGGCATTGGCACAAAACCACCTTCGCCCAACACGGGCTCTATGATCATAGCCGCTACCGCTTCTGGATCTACCTGAGCAATGAACGCATGTTCGAGTTGCTTTATAGAATATTCGATATAATCTGCTTCCGTCATGCCTTTTGGTATGCGGTACAAATTAGGTGTCGGCAAACGATAGATGTCCGATGCAAATGAGCCAAATCCTTTTTTGAACAACGCATATTTGCTCGTCAAGCTCAATGTAAGGTGTGTACGGCCGTGATATGCGCCTTCAAAACAAATGACCGCATTGCGTTTTGTATAATATCTGGCTAGCAAAATAGCATTTTCAACTGCCTCAGAACCCGAAGTGGCCAAAAGTGTTTTTTTAGTAAAATCGCCTGGCGCCAAGCCATTGATCATCTCGGCTAAGGCTACGTAAGGCTCAAAAGTCGTGACCAAGGCGCAAGTATGTACATATTTATCGAGTTGGTCATGTATCGCTTTCGTAACGGCCTCGTTGCGGTGGCCGATGTTCATCATGCCGATACCGCCTGCGAAATCAAGTAATTGGTTGCCATCAGCGTCCCAAATCAAACCACCTTCGGCTTTTGCAACTACGACTTCCGTTGATTTTGCCAACCCAGCAGGCATAGAAGCTGCTCTACGTGCTAACATCTTCTGACTCTCAGGGCCAGGTATTGCAGTCTTTAAAATGATATGCTTCATAACTATAAATTTAAAAATTAATATTTTATTAATAATTGATTATCAATGATATGTGTAGGATTTCAAGTCTTTTTTGTTATAAGACGTATCAACCCTTCAAAGGGTGTTTTGACAAAAAGACGTAAAAAAGCAAATTTTTTCAAGTTTGTTTTCAGAAATCCTTGAAGGGTTTTAGTTTTTTTAAACTAATATTTTAACCGAAAACTCCGATAACTTATTGCATCACTACACCGTTTTATGCGCATCCAAAACTAGCAACGCACAATAGTTAGCGCAAACTGGATCATTGAGGTATTCGGGCAAAATACCGCGTACCTCGAAGCCTACTTTCATTTGCATAGAAACCGTTGGGTCAAATATTTTTTTCAGACGCACCAATTCTAAGTATTGGTTGGCGGTCACGATTTCTTTTAGTTCGCCGTAGCCACTCATCATACCAGCTGTCAATTGCCCTTTCAATCCTAACGATTGTGCGCACAATTGGCGAGCGCGATAGAGCGCGCGTGCAATGCCTTGCCCTCTGTAATGTACGTCCGTACCCATATCTAAACCATAGAGCCAATTGCCGTTCGGATCGTGCTTCGTCATCCAACCACCAGAGATGATTTCCATGAACGTATGATGGTGCGGATGCTCCAAATCGTAGTCGTAGCACATCGTGCTTGTCATGCCAATTACCTTGTCGCCATCGAGTGCCACAAACTGACCTTCGGGGAACAATTCGAGGTGCTTTATGTAGTGCTCGGGACGCATCAACTCATCATCGGCGAGGGTCGGGAACACTTCTTTTTGTAGCGCGCCAAGTTGCTCTGCGTGTTCGGCTTTCGTTGAAACGATGCGGATGCCACTTGACAAAATTTCTTCGTATTGCATATTCTGTATTATTTATCAAATTCTATGCAAATATTGCACTAAAAATTCATTTTTAATAAAAAATTTGCATCGAAAATACTTATTTTACAAAAATACTTATTTTCAATACATTATTTGATATATTTGCTCATTAAATAACACATTTTGATATGAGAAAACTACTATTTGCTTTAATTTTATTGAGTACGAGTGCAGTCACCACTTTCGCTCAAAAGACTTTTCCTGACAACGGCCCAGCTGATGTCCGTGACCGATTGTTCGCTTTTACGAATGCCACTATTTTTAAAAGTTATAATGAAAAAATAGAGAAAGCCACGTTGCTGATTCGAGCAGGTAAAGTGGTCGCTGTTGGCGCAAATGTCGTTGTGCCGAAAGAGGCTGTCATTTATGACCTTAACGGAAAATATATTTATCCGTCGTTCATAGATTTGTATAGCGATTATGGTATGCCCGAATCCAAGAGCGAGCCGCGTCGCCGCGATAGCCGACCACAATTTTTGACGAATAAAGACGGTGCATTTGCTTGGAATCAAGCGCTTCGCTCAGAGTTTCGAGCGTATGAAGTATTTAGCACCAACGAAGAAAAAGCAAAAGAGTATCGAAACCTTGGTTTCGGTACAGTGCTGACCCACCGCATAGACGGCATTTCGCGCGGAAGCGCAGCCCTCGTTACGCTCGAAGATGAGCGTGAGCATAAGGTCATCCTCAACAATAAATCGGCGCACGTATTGTCGTTTAGCAAAGGCACATCTTCGCAGGATTATCCGACGTCGCTCATGGGGTCTATCGCGTTGTTGCGTCAGACGTATAACGATGGCCTTTGGTACAAAAGCCAAAAAGAAGAATACAACGCTTCGTTGGAGGCCTGGAATGAGTTGCAGACTTTGCCACAAATATTTGCAGTAAACGACAAACTTGATGCTTTGCGTGCCGTAAAGATTGCAAAAGAATTTAACACAAGCTATATCATAAAAGGTGGCGGCGATGAGTACAAACGCCTCGATGCCATAAAAGCGACCAACGCACCTTTTATTTTGCCACTCAAATACCCCGATGCTTTTGATGTAGAAGATCCTTTCGATGCCTTACAAGTAGATCTTTCGGACATGAAACACTGGGAAATGGCGACTTCTAATGCAGCACGTATGAACAAAGCTGGGATTCCGATTGCGTTCACGCTCAATGGCTTGAAAAAGAAAGAGGATTTTTGGCCTAACTTACGCAAAGCCATCGAAGCTGGTTTGAGCGAGCAAGATGCCTTGAAAGCCTTGACTTTTACGCCAGCTCAACTCATCAATGCTTCGCAGCAAGTGGGTAGTTTGGACGTTGGCAAATGCGCCAGTTTTATTGTCACGAGTACAAATGTTTTTAATAAGGACAATAAAATATTTCAAAATTGGGTAAATGGAACACCATATATATTATCGAATTTAAAT
Source organism: Saprospirales bacterium (assembly GCA_043764975.1). Taxonomy (GTDB): domain Bacteria; phylum Bacteroidota; class Bacteroidia; order Chitinophagales; family Saprospiraceae; genus JAYUJV01. The sequence goes on along the minus strand of JAYUJV010000634.1, from coordinate 581 downwards.
ACGCCTTCGCTTGGCGGCATTTATAACCTAAATGTTGATGGTCAAAATTATAAATTGCAAGTAGAAGGTTCGGACGATAAACCCGAAATGTTTTATTATAAATCAGATACAACGAAGTATAAAGTAGAATACCAAACCGCCAACGGAACAATCGGATTGAGCTTGAACACTGGCGAAAAATTACAAACCATTCGCCTAAATGGTACACTGAATCCAGACAACACATGGTCGGGTAATGCAACATTGGCAGACGGTCGTTGGGTTACTTGGCAAGCTGCTCGCATGGGCAATGTCACGAAAGCCGCTGATAAAGCCATTGATAAAAAAGAAGATAAAAAAGACGCTGATGTAGGTAGTTTACTTTTTCCTTTTATTTCTTTTGGTAATAAAGAAATACCGAAAGCGAATACTTTTTTATTTAAAAATGCAACGGTTTGGACCAACGAAAAAGAGGGTATTTTGCGCGAAACAGACATTTTGGTTCAAAATGGACGCATTGCTCAAATTGGTCAAAACCTTGATATTCCTTCTGCAACCGTCGTAGATGCAAGCGGAAAACACCTCACGGCTGGCATCATAGA
>JAYUJV010000633.1:0-1761 GCA_043764975.1 Saprospirales bacterium | reverse complement strand
AGATAGCTACAGTTTCCGAAATAAAGCAACGGTTTTCCATTGACTACGATGGTTCGGCCATCGTAAGTTTCTCCTTCTGATTTTAATTGAATGATGCCCAATTCATGTCCTTCGGCAATCACTTTGTTCATCAAATCGTAGTTTGATAATAGTTTACTCATTTGTAGTGTGTTTAATGTGTCTTTAAATTACGTGTGTTTGTTATTCTGTTTGTGTGTCACAGAATTGAATTATAAAGTTACAAATATATAATAAGATTAACAAGCGTTTTGTTCAATTTTTTTCAATTTTTTAAAAATAAATTAATAATTAACTTAAATTTTATAAAAAAAACGATAATTGTCCTTGTTTTAATAAATAATAATTATTTTTAATATAAATAAATGACTCAAAAAATAGTGTCACATAAATAGATGTCTATACATCTATTTTGATTGCTTTTTAATTTTTTGCCTTTTTGTATTTTTTTAGTTCTATCTTTGTATGGTATATTTTGTAAATGAAGTATTCCTTGTATTTATTTTTATTTTATACTAAAAAAATATCATATTTATGAAAAAAATTGTTTTATCATTTTTGTTAATGTCAATGGCTATGAGCGTATCCGCACAAACCGAAACACTAAAGCCAGAAACCCTCTGGAAACTTGGTCGCGTGAGCCTCGAAGATGTATCGAAAGACGGGAACAACGTACTTTATACCGTCACGAACTACGAACTCAGTACCAATAAAGCCACGCATCAACTTTATATCACAAAACCAAACGCTACCGCAACGCCGACTTTATTGACGACCGAAGCAGATAACGCATTGTTCAATAACACTTCAAGTCGAGTGGTATTCTTGAAAGACGGCTTTTTGCACGACATCAACCTTGATGGCTCAGATCTCAAAAAATTGAGTGACATAGAAATGAACGGTTTTGCAATGTCGCCTAACGGAAAAGCAGTGTTATATATCCAAGATGTAAAGTATTTTCAGAACGTAAACGAAGTGTATGCCGATTTGCCTTTGGCAAAAGGTCGCATCATCGACGACCTCATGTATCGCCACTGGAAATCTTGGGACGATTACAAACGTAGCAATATTTTCATCGCCAATATAGAAGGCGGAAAAGTAGTCGGCACGCCCAAAAACATCATGCAAGGCGAACCTTTCGATGCGCCACTTTCGCCAATGGGCGGCATGGAACACATCGCTTGGAGTCCCGACTCAAAAACGATTGCTTATACTTGCAAAAAGAAAAACGGCAAAGCGGATGCCACGAGTACCAACTCGGATATTTATCTTTATGACCTCGCAAGCGGCACAACCACCAACCTCAGCGAAGGCATGATGGGTTACGATGTGGAGCCAGTATTTTCGCCCAACGGCCGCTATTTGGCTTGGAACAGCATGGAACACGACGGCTACGAAGCCGATCGCAACCGTATATATATGTATGATTTTTTGAACAAGACCAAAACCGAAGTCACCAAAGGTTTTGACAACAATGCCGAACACATCACTTGGGCAGCAGATAACCTCACGATATATGCCATCAGTGCAAGCAATGCCACGGAACAAATTTTTGCATTTGATATTACGACTATGAAAAATCGACAAATCACAGCTGGCGTTTGGGATTTTCAGTCGCTAAAAGTTGTCAATAAAAATACGCTTGTAGGCGCGCGCGTGAGCATGACAAACCCAGCAGAATTATATTTGGTCAATTTGCAAGGTAATATTTGTACGCAATTGACGCAAGTCACTACGGCATTG
>JAYUJV010000632.1:0-1763 GCA_043764975.1 Saprospirales bacterium | reverse complement strand
GAATCCGATGCTCGTATTTTTCGATGTGGCCATAAAGCATGGTCGCATTAGAGCGCATACCGAGATTGTGCCAAATTTCGTGCATTTCGAGCCATTGCTCGCCAGTACATTTGTCATGCGCAATTTGCTCGCGTATTTCGGGGTGAAATATCTCTGCACCGCCGCCAGGCAAACTGCCCACGCCAGAGTCTTTTATCATTTGCATACCTTCTTGGTAGCCAATTTTTGCTTTCTTAAATATGTAGTGGTACTCAACTGGCGTCAGCGCCTTGATGTGCAACTCAGGTCGGTGTTCGCGTATTTTCTCGAACAGTTCTGTATAGAATTTTAAGTTGTATTGTGGCAACACGCCACCAACTATATGCACCTCCGTAACTGGCTGATTGTCATACTTTTTTATGACATCCAACATCTCGTCCATCGTCAATTCCCAACCTTCGTCGCGCTGCTTTATGAGGCGCGAATACGAGCAAAATTTACAAGTATAAACGCATAAATTGGTTGGCTCTAAGTGAAAATTTCTATTGAAATAAGTCTTGTTGCCGTGTTTTTTTTCACGTATAAAATTCGCTAACGAACCTACAAACGACAAATCCGCATGCTCGAAAAGATACAAACCTTCAGCTTCGGTGATGCGCTCGCCGAGTTGTACTTTTTTCGCAATCGTTTGGTGTTGTGACGGTAAAGAATCAAAATCTAAAAACATAATTGAGTATTTTAAAAACGGAATCCAAAGTAATATTATTACAAGTCAAAATTGTCAGTTAGTCATTTTACTAATTTAACCAATTCTCCAATTGCCTAATTTAATCAATTCTCCAATTGCCTAATTTAACCAATTCTCCAATTGCCTAATTTAACCAATTTTCAAATTCAACTAATTCAACTTTTTTGGCGTATTTATTTTGTTAATAAAGAAATCTATTATTTTAACAAAAAAACAATACTTTCAGTTTAGAATGAAAGCAAATAATTGCAAAAATATATACTTTTATTGGTTTCAACGATTAACTTTGCACAAAATATAGGGCTTTCTTATAAAAATTTTGAAGGTGCAGAGCACCGTAATATTTGTAGTAAAAATCAATAAATCTAGGTTTTGAAGGTGCAGCGCACCGTGACATAAATTTAATATTGCGGTGCGCTGCACCTTCAAAAGGCATTATTCGGCTGATTTCTACAAATATTACGCGGCTCTGCCGCTTTTCAACTAAAAGTTAAGGTTTTATAAGAAAGCCCTATCACAAAATATACACGTTTTAATGTTATCAATCCTCATACCAATCTATAATTTTGATGTTTCAGATTTAGTGCAAGAGCTATATCTGCAATGTGAGCGTGTAGGCAAACCCTACGAAATCCTCCTTTTCGACGATGCTTCGACGAAACGTTTTGATTTTACTTTTCTAAAAAACAAGGATTTTAACCATAAGATTTTTTACCTTTATTTAGCTGAAAATCAAGGCCGAAGTAAAATCCGCAACCAACTTTCTGATGCTGCTAAATATGATTTATTGTTGTTTTTAGACTGCGACTCGAAGGTCGTAAAGCAAGATTTTGTGAAGCAATATATGGACGTGGCGCAAACTGGTTTGGTGGTTTGTGGCGGTCGAGTTTACAATCGTTTACAACCCAACAGCGATACTTTTTATTTGCATTGGCTTTATGGACAAGCGCGCGAAGTAAAAGATGCAGACGCCCGTCAAGCAGATCCGTATTACGGTTTTCAGAGTAATAACTTCTTGATTACCAAAGAGTTATTT